>JAGAIK010000538.1 GCA_017626625.1 Roseburia sp. | reverse complement strand
GGAAAAATACCGGATACCGCCCCGTTATCTGTATTTAGAGCTGACGGAAAGCGTATTTTCCGATGTGGAAACCGTAATTTTGCGGACGGTGGAATCCCTGCATAAGGTGGGCTTTACCATTTTGATGGATGACTTCGGCAGCGGCTATTCTTCTCTGAATGTGTTAAAGAATGTTCAGTTAGACGTTCTGAAAATTGACATGAAGTTTATGTCAAAGGGCGGAGAGGACAAGCGGGGAAGTAAGATTATCGAAGCGGTCATAAAGATGGCGGAGTCCTTAAAAATGCCTGTTATTGCGGAGGGCGTGGAGGAAAAACAGCAGGTGGAAATGTTAAAGGCGTTAGGCTGCGATTACATTCAGGGCTATTATTTCTCAAAACCCATTCCCATGGAGGAATACCGCAAGTTAATTCACGAACAGGCATAAGAAAAGCAGTACTAAGCGGGCAGCGGGTATCATAAAATGAGATAACAGACTTTCCGGGGCAATTTCTATGAAAGTAATGATGTTTCTGTCAGATGTGATGATACCGCTGCTCATTTTTTGCATTGTAGGCTATGGACTGCTGAGCAGGCATAATATTTATGAAGAGTTTATCGAGGGGGCAAAGGACGGTTTCCACACGGTGATAGGGATTATGCCCACCTTAATCGGATTGATGGTGGCGGTGGGGATTTTGCGTGCTTCCGGATTTCTGGAATTTTTTGCAGGTATTTTTGCGGGAATTACTTCAAAAATCGGTTTTCCTTCCGAACTTCTGCCGATTACCCTGGTGAAAATGTTTTCTTCCTCCGCCGCTACGGGGCTGCTGTTGGATATTTTTAAGGAATATGGGACAGATTCTCTGCTGGGGCGCATGGCGTCTATCATGATGAGCAGTACGGAGACGATTTTTTATACCATGTCCGTTTATTTTATGAGTGTCAAGGTGAAAAAAAGCCGCTATACCCTTGCCGGGGCGCTGTTGGCTACTCTTGCGGGGACGGCGGCGAGCGTGGTGCTGGCGGGGAAAATGTGAAAAAAATAAAAATGGTGTTCTACTTTGGAAAAAACTGCATATAATGATAGAGGAAAGAGAAAAAAAGCGTTACCGCAAAAGCCCCGGAAACAGCGGGTTTTGTGGGGGATTTGACAAGCGGGGAAAAAAGTTCTATAATAATGTTTGTAAGAATTGACGCGGGATGGAGCAGTCTGGAAGCTCGTCGGGCTCATAACCCGAAGGTCACAGGTTCAAATCCTGTTCCCGCAACTCTTTGAAAAATGTCTTAAAAGTGATATTTGCACACAGGCAATATCCTTTTAAGACATTTTTTTGTGCAGAACCATTTTCTGTTCCCGGATTTCATCTTGCAGATTTTGGGGGAAAGGGGGTACCGTATTCTGTAAGGCAGGGAATGCAACGAAACTGCCGGAAACGGTTGTATTTGGGAAAAATCCATATTATAATTTACTTATTTGAAAATGATACAAAAGGAGAAAGTTTATGAAAAGAAAAAATTTATTTTGCGGACTACTGGCAGCAGTAACCCTTTCCTGCGGCTTACTTTTAGGCGGCTGCGGTGAGACCAAGCCGGAGGTTTCCATTGCGCTTGACGGGAAAACGATTACCATGGAGGATACGGTACAAAGCTGTCTTGACAACGGGCTGATTACCACGGATGCACAGGGAAATCCTGAAACTTTCGATGCTGCCGTTTTTGAGGCAAAGACAGCCAGCTTTGAAACGCTGCATATGGGTACTTCCTCGGAACCTCACAGCTCTATCGTGGGGCTTATGCTGTACAATCCGGAAAGTACGGCAAAGAGTGTGAATAACTGTAAAATCATGAAAGTGTTCTATTATGCAGAGAAGGATAATTCTGGCAATGCTCCTTTTACAGTAAACGGCATTGATTTCTGGGGAATGACGGAGCAAGAAGCGGCAGCAGCATTAGAAGAGCAGGGATTTGCGGTAAGTCTGGATGAGGAGTATCATTATATTGTCACCAGCGGCAGCGGAAATACCACAATCTCCATCGATTTTGAAACCGGGGACTGTTTTGAAAACGCCAGCACAGGCACACCGCAGAAAAAGGAAGTAAGCTTTGACGCTTCTACCTATTATGTATCAGAGGTAAAAGTGGATATATCAGGCAAACTTAATATTGATATGAGCAATTAAGGGGCATATACGATGAAATATAAGACGACCAATGAATTAGAGCATTTTGAATTTCGGGATGCCTGCATTGCAGAGATGCGGGCAGCAAACGGAGTGTTTTCCATGATACTTGATAATGTCACGATACTTCCGGAAAATAGCTGTAACCGTGATATCCGCAGAATGCGTACCAATCAGTTGCTCTTCCGTATCAGCGAAGCAGCGATAGAAAACTTTGTGGAAGAGGGATATCGGGTTTATGACGCAGACGGTAATATCATGCGCCGGGAGGAGGACCGCCCGGTAGAGCCGGAGCAGTATGGGGATGTTTTCAGGGAGTTAGAGGGCTGTGTTCTTTATGCCGTTGAGAAAAAGAATGGTGTCTACGAGATTTCCATTGATACGGAGGACCACACCTTTTTTCTGCGGGTTGCCGGAGAGAGTGACACCGAGGAATGGGAACGCTTTATGAATCTGGACGAGACGTTATGACGGAAGAAAATAACGGACTTTGGACGAAAAATTTCACCCTGATAACCCTGGGAACTGCGGTTTCCATGTTGGGAAATTCCATTGCGAGTTTTGCGTTAGGGCTGCTGGTGCTGGATTACACGGGTTCTACCTTCTTATATGCGCTCTATGCGGTGACTTATAATCTGCCGCAAATGGTAGTCCCCACATTGGCGGGACCGTTTCTGGATAAATACTCCAGAAGAAAAACAATTTACACCCTGGATTTTATCAGTGCGGCTTTATATGGCATTTTTGCATGGCTGATTCTGGGAGGACATTTCAATTACGGCTTTTTAATTCTGGGCTGTATCCTGATTGGAACCATCGACAGTATTTATCAGGTGGCGTTTGAAAGCTTTTATCCCATGCTGATTTCTGAGGGAAATTATACAAAGGCATATTCTATTCAGAGTACATTGGAAAGCATGGCAACATTTATTGTACCGGTATCTGCTTTTCTGTACAATCTAATAGGCATTGCACCGCTATTTTTGATTAATATGGCAACCTTTTTTATTGCGGCGGTGATGGAAACCCAGATTAAAAAAGAAGAGACTTACGTCAAAAAAGAGGAAGAAACTTTTGGACTGGCGCAATATAAAAGGGCATTTTCCGAAGGAACGCATTATCTGCAGCAGGAGCGGGGACTTAGGGCGATAACGCTGTATTTTATGGTAAGCGCCTTTGCCGGAAGTGCGTTTCATACCATGGTACTTCCCTATTTTAAACTGAATTTTGATTATGGCGAATACGTTTATATGTTTACCATGGGATGGATGATGGTAGGACGTCTTATCGGAGGGGCGGTGCATTACCGCCTGAACCTACCTGTAAATAAAAAATTTTCCATTGCGTTGACAGTCTATATGTCGTTGGCACTTGTAGACGGCATCATGCTTTATCTGCCATCTGATATAATTATGATACTATGTTTTGTGGATGGAATTTTAGGGGTGACTTCCTATAATATCCGTATATCCGCGACCCAGAGCTATGTGCCGGATGAAAGGAAGGGGCGCTTTAACGGCATTTTTGAGATGGCATTAACGGCAGGCACCCTGTCAGGGCAGCTTTTTTCCGGTATTCTTACGTTGTTTTTGCCGGAAAGAGCGGTGATAAGCGGGTTTATGTTGCTGAACTTTATGGCGGCAATTCTGATTATGGGTAGAAACGGAAAGAGTGTGAAAAAAATTTATAACCGCCGGGCATAACCGGAAAGCGATAATTTATGGTATGCTATTGTCAGACATGATATGCGCCGAGTACGCATCGGTCGCTCATGGCAGATGCCTTGTGCGAATCACATGGTATCATGTCGTCAGTATAAAATTCATTCAGGAGGCAGCAGTCATGACAAATACAGAGCAGTTTTTACAGATGGTAAAAGAAAGTGATAACATTGTATTTTTTGGTGGGGCGGGAGTGTCCACCGAGAGCGGCATTCCGGATTTCCGCAGCGTGGATGGTTTATATAACCAGAAATACGATTATCCGCCGGAGACCATTTTGAGCCATTCCTTCTATATAAAGTATACAGAGGAATTTTACCGCTTTTACCGGGATAAAATGCTCTGTCTGACGGCGAAGCCCAATATTACCCATGAAAAATTAGCGCAGTTAGAGGCGGCAGGAAAGGTGAAAGCCGTCGTTACCCAGAACATTGACGGACTTCATCAGATGGCAGGCAGTAAGAAAGTATTAGAGCTTCACGGCAGCGTCCACAGAAATTACTGCAGGAAATGCGGCAAGGGATTTGATGCGGAATATATTTTAAACAGCAACACAAAAGTTCCGCTTTGCGATGAGTGCGGCGGAACAATAAAACCGGATGTGGTGCTTTATGAAGAGGGCTTAGATCAGCAGACATTAGAAGATGCGGTATTTTATATCAGCCATGCAGATATGCTGATTGTCGGTGGAACTTCTTTGGCAGTGTACCCGGCGGCGGGGCTGATTGATTATTACAGGGGAAACAAGCTGGTGCTTATCAATAAGTCCACTACGCCCATGGACAGCCGGGCGGATTTGCTGATACAGGCAGGGCTTGGAGAGGTCTTTGGACAGATGGAAGTGTAAAAAATTTGTTGTTGCTACTGCGTAACTTAAGAATGTGCAGCTTGCAAGATGCCAGCCGTGATGATGGACACGGCAAAGGCATATATAATGAAAAAGGAGATATTCCCATGGATAAATATGAAGTAGGAGATATTGTACGCCTGAAAAAGCAGCATCCCTGCGGCAGCAGTGAGTGGGAAATACTGCGGGTAGGTGCGGATTTCCGGTTGAAATGTTTAGGCTGCGGACATCAGGTAATGCTGGCACGGAAGCTGGTGGAGAAGAATACAAAAGAAATTCGGAAAAAGTCTTGAAATCCCGGAAATTGTATGGTAAAGTAAGTATTCGTGATATATTTTAAAATTCCTTGCTCACCAGACTGCAAGATGGCGGGCCAGAGACCAAAAGGAGGAAAATTCGCATGAACAAGTATGAATTAGCACTCGTTGTCAGTGCAAAGATCGAGGACGATGCGAGAACAGCTACAGTAGAGAAGGCAAAAGAGTACATCACTCGTGCCGGCGGTACTGTAACAGAAGTAGAAGAGACTGGAAAGAAGAGATTAGCTTATGAAATCCAGAAGATGACAGAAGCTTACTATTACTTCATTCAGTTCGACGCAGCTTCTAATGTTCCAGCAGAAGTAGAGCGTGATGTTCGTATCATGGATAATGTTCTTCGTTTCTTATGCGTTAGAAAAGACGAGAAATAGAGGGAAAATACATGAATAAAGTAATTCTTATGGGACGCCTGACCAGAGACCCGGAGGTACGTTACTCCCAGGGAGAGCAGGCAACCGCCATTGCAAGATATACCATCGCAGTTGACAGAAGATTTAGAAGAGACAACGACCAGCAGACGGCTGATTTTATTCCGTGTGTTGCATTCGGACGTCTTGGGGAGTTTGCAGAGAAATATCTCCGCAAGGGAACCAAAATCGCAG
>JAGAIK010000048.1 GCA_017626625.1 Roseburia sp. | reverse complement strand
CGCTATGGCAGCCCATATGTACATAGTTCCGGAGGGAAATACGGAAATTACGGAGAGCTATCTCCGGGAAGAACTAGAGAAACGGGGCATAAAGTCGGGAATCCATGAGGAAGTGCTGCAGGAAATCGTACACGAGGGCAGTGTGGAAAAAGATTATCTGGTTGCTTCGGGAAAACCTCCGGTAAAGGGAAGAGACGGGCGTTATGAGTTGTTTTTCGAGCGGAGGTTAGACGAAGGAGCGCCCACTATCCGGGCAGATGGCTCCGTGGATTATTCCCCGGTGATTCAAATGGTAAAAAAAGGGGATAAGGTGGCAGAGTACCATCCGCCGATGCAGGGTACTGTGGGCTATACCATCTTTGATGCAGCGGTGGCGCCCTCGCCTTCGAAAGAGGGGATACCGCTGAAATGTATCAATGTGGAACAGCGGGGAAATGAATATATTGCCCAGAAGGACGGGAGAATTTCCCTGAAAGGCAATAAATTAGAGGTAAAGGAATATTTACTGATAGACGGAAACGCCGGTTATTCCCTGGGAAATATCAATTTTAACGGGGATATCCATATCCAGGGAGATATTCTTACAGACGTGGAAGTTACCGCCGGAGGCAGCATTGAAGTGGACGGCGTTGTGGAAGGGGCAAAAGTGGTGGCAGGAAAGAATATTTTAGTGCGCCACGGCATCCACGGAAAAGGAAAAGCTGTTATACATGCCGGAAAGAGCCTGACTTCAAATTTTGTGGAAGATGCAAAAGAAGTGCGGGTGGGAAAAGATATCCTGGTAGACTACATGATTAACACCGACGCTTCTGCCGGAGGAAAGATTCAGGCGACGGGTAAGACAGGCGCCATTATTGGAGGAAAAATCGAGGCGGAAGAGATGATAGATGTGGTCCGTATCGGAAATGACAAGGGGGTAAAGACCCAGATTACCGTCCGCAGCGATGACCCGGAAAAGAAACAGCAGGGAGGCGTGATTGTCAGGGGAAGGGCTTATCCCGGAACCAGCGGCGAGGTTTACGGAAGCAAGATGGAGAATATGGCAATGACCTCCGGGGAAATTCATTTCACGGAATACGGCGCAGAAAAATGCGAACTCGGTACGTTCCGGCGCAAACGGGCGGCAGAACTGAAAGCCTCCCAGCAGAAGAAGATAAAGAAGCTGATTCTGTTAGTGGACGACGACCCGGTGGTATTAAAGACGGAATACGCATATCTCTGTAATGATTATCAGGTGGTAGCGGTAAGCTCCGCCCAGGACGCACTGATATTTTTAAAGAAAAAGCTGCCGGATTTGATTCTGTTAGATTACATGATGCCGAAGATGAACGGACGACAGCTTTTAGAGGTTATCCGCAAATCCCAGAATCCCCAGTGCGCCGCAACTCCGGTATTCTTTGTTACCAGCGTTACCAGCAAAAAAACCAGGGATGAGTGCCTGATGCTTTATCCCCAGGGCTATCTGGTAAAGCCTGTAGGTAAGGAAGAATTATTGCAGATTGTGGAAGGGTTCTTTGCCAAGAATCAGGAAGCGTAACGGGGTGAAGCTATGAAAGAGTATCTAAAGAGGAAATGGTGCAGTATCCTGTATTTTCTGTTTCTCGGAATTACGATTATCTTTTTAATCTGTGCGGGGAGCAGCGGAGAAGATTACAGATATATCCAATATGATGAGATACCCTTTGGCGAGCCCTGGGACTATCTTTTTTCCGACGGGACGGCAGGAGAAACAGAGCTTCCGGCGCAGCTTGAAGCAGGGGAAGCGGAGAGTTTGATTCTGACCAACGTTCTGCCGGAAATTCCGGAAGGAACGGTGTTTATCTACCGTTCCAGACATACAAGTGTAAAAATATATGTGGGCGGAGAACTGAGATATGACCAGGGACTGCACAGCGGAGACGGAAGTGCGGTGGAGGATACCATATTCCCGCTGCCGGGAAATGTGTGGAACGAAGTAATGCTGTTAGAGGAGGACTCCGGAAAGGAAATCCGCATTGAGAGCACAGGAATCGTCCAGAGTTATTTAGAGGGACCGGGCAGCATTTATTTAGGAGACCGGGGCAGCTTTTTCCTGAAATTAATCTGGGAGAGGAAAGGCACGATTTTGGGAGCGTTTTTGCTTCTGCTGGTGGCTTATATCCTTTTAGTGCTCTGGCTGATTTTGACCATCACCACCCGTTCCCACTATCAGAACTGCCTGTGTCTGGCGTTGTTTTCCGCCTCCGTGGCATTCTGGGAATTTACGGAAACCAGATGCCTGCAGTTTTTCTTCCCCAATATGAGGATGATGGGGCTGTTGGCATACGAGATACTGGCGCTGGCTCCGGTGCCCATTGCCCTGTTTTACAGCTATGGCAAAAGAAAGAGGACGGTGTTCCTTTCGAGGATTGCCGCAGGGCTTGCGTTAGCGGTATGGGTAGTCAACAATTTGCTGCATTTTTTGCATATCGTGGACATTTCGGAAACGCTGATTGTGACGCAGACGCTCAATATTATAGAAATCCTGTTTATCGGATATATCCAGGTCAGCGACATTATCGGCGATGCAAGGGCGGAGAAGGACAGTATCGAGCGGAGATTCTGGTGGATTCCGCTGCTGGGTCTGGGAATTTTTGTGCCTCTGGTGCTGATAGAGCTGTTCCGGTATGTGTTCCGGATTGGGCAGTTTCAGGATGATGCGATTCTCACCAACCTTGGAATGATTGTTTATATTATTTCACTGGCATTCAGCTCCGTCATGAAGCTGGTGTCAGATAATATGCGTATCAGTGCGGCAAACGAGTCAAAGACCCTGTTTCTTGCTAATATGAGCCATGAAATCAGGACTCCCTTAAATGCAGTGTTAGGTTTTGATGAAATGATACTGCGGGAGACAACGGATGAGAAGATACTGGAATATGCGGAAAATATCCAGAGCGCCGGGGCGTCCCTGCGGGATATTATCAACTCCATTCTGGATTTGACCAAAATCGAGTCGGGCAAGATGGAGATGACAGAGGGCGAGTACAGCGTGGTACAGCTTTTGGACAATGTCAGCAGCATGGTCAGTGCCTTAGCGGAGAAAAAGGGCTTAGCCTTTGAGCTTCAGGTAGATGAGCAGTTGCCGGAGTGGCTGTGGGGAGATGAAATCCACATTCGCCAGGTTCTGGTAAATCTTATGACAAATGCTGTCAAATACACTCCGGAGGGCAGTGTGACCTTTAAAGTGCAGATGGTGAGAAACGCAGATGAAGAGGGATATTGCAAAATCCTGTTTTCCGTGAAAGACACCGGAATCGGTATCCGGGAGGAGGACAGAGAACGTCTCTTTGAGAAATTTGAGCGTTTAGACCATGCGAAAAACCGCAATGTAGAGGGAACCGGACTGGGCATGAGCATTGTGGTGGGACTGTTAGAGGCAATGCACAGTAAGATTGAACTGAAAAGCGTCTACGGCGAAGGCTCCGAATTTTATTTTGTGTTAAAGCAGAAAATCGTAAGTGCAGACACCATCGGAACCTATAAGCTGGGCGCAGCCAGGGCAGTACCTGAAAATGACAGGGAAACCTACATTGCCCCGGAGGCAAGGATTTTGATTGTGGATGATGTGGCGCTCAATTTACAGGTGGCGTGCGGTCTGCTAAAGGGGCTGCAGATGCAGATTGACACGGCGGAATCCGGCGCAGAGGCAATCGATCTGGTACAGGATAACCGTTATGATGTGATTCTGATGGACCACATGATGCCGGGAATGGACGGAATCGAAGCCTCCAAAAGAATCCGCGAGTTAGCGGAGCTGACCGGAGACTCCTATTATACGGAGGTTCCGATACTGGCGCTGACGGCAAATGCACTTTCCGGCATGAAAGAGAAGTTCTTAGAAGAGGGCTTGCAGGACTTTATCGGAAAGCCGGTGGAGGGCAAAGAGTTAGAGCGTGTGCTCCATAAATGGCTGCCGAAAGAAAAGATTATGGCAAAGGGGCAGACCGAAACCCGGAACACAGAGGAAGAATGGGATATCCATATTTCCGGTCTGGATGTGGCGGCTGCAAGGATTTATGCGCCGGAGAAGGGAATGTATGTCAATATGCTCCGTTCCTATCTGACGGCAATTCCCGGCACGAGGGCGAAGATAGAGCAGTTCGTGGAGGAAGAGGACAAGGAGAATTACACCATCACCGTCCACGGGCTTAAGAGCGCTTCAAAGCTCATTGGAGCCACAGAGATTTCCGAGCTGGCAAGGCAGTTAGAAGAGACGGCAAATGCCGGAAATTATAACGAGGCGTGGGAACAGACGCCGAAGCTGTTAGCCTTATACGGGGACTGTGAGACAGCGCTTGGGGTATATTTTTCCGGGGAGAAGCAGGAAAAATCCATGACGCTGCCGGAGCAGGAAATGCGGACGCTGCTTGCAGGGTTAAAGGAGGCGGCAGAGGAATTTGATATGGAGGCTTTCCTTGACTGGGAAAAACGGATGGAAAACGTAGAGGTGGAGGCTCCTTATGAGGAGGCATGGCAGGGAATCAAGCTGGCTGTGCAGAATTTAGCCTTTTCCGAAGTGATAGAAAAGATAGAAGAGCTATAAAAAGAGATGCCTTTTCTTTCGGTGCTGCATACACTGAAAGAAAAGGTATTTTTTATG
>JAGAIK010000537.1 GCA_017626625.1 Roseburia sp. | reverse complement strand
GCATATAAATACTTATGAATGAAAGGATTACACAGAGTTTGCCCGATAAAATAATAACAGAAAAAGTTTATGAGGAAGAACCGCTGCATTTTATTTTTACAGAAAATGATTTTTATCCGGATGCGGCAGAAAAGGAAACAGCATCTGAAGAACATAAGCAATTTTGCCAAAATCGTTACCATGCGCTGTACCAGATGGCGTTTGAAGAAAAAAAGCAGCAGATGACGCCGACCTCTAATTTTATGTATATGGTGTCAAATACGTTTTTGAAATGTCTCACAAGTCTCCCGGAGCTTGAGCTTGCCCGGGAAAATGTGGAACCCGAGCCATCGCCGGAGGATATGGAGAAGCTGCTTTTGGCAGTTCCCTTTGCCATTGGGGCGGAGTACGTAACGGAAAGCTGGATTAGGAACATATTTTCGAGGCTGACGCAGATTTTTGCGGAGGAAATCAGAGAATACGACGGTACGGTGGAATTATATCTGACAGAGAAAAACCAGCATCTTCATGTGCCGGAACGGATTTTTTTCCATCTGGTGGAAAATAAAGATGCAGAATATCCCTTTGCCTTTCTTGCAACATATGCGACAAAAGAAGAGAACGGAAGAGTAAAGCATGTCCCGCTGAAGTATGCGTTGACAGAATACAAAAACGAGAGGGAAAAACTGTTGGAGCTTTTATCCTGCCTGAACCGGGCATCTGAGGTGTCTGAGCTTGTGGCAGGATTTGTTGAAAGCGGCGAAATGTTTCACCCGCTGCGCCTGACGGTTCAGGAGGCATATACCTTTTTGAAGGATGTGGAGGCGATTGAAAGTACCGGAATACTGTGCAGAATCCCAAATTGGTGGAAAAGAAAAAGGGCAAGACTTTCCGTGTCGGTAACGCTCGGAGAAGAGAAGAACTCAATGCTGGGTTTTGACACGCTGATTTCTGTTCAGCCGGAACTAACGGTGGACGGAGTACCTCTGACAGAGAAGGATGTGCGAAAACTGTTAGAAGAGACGGAAGGACTGGCTTTTCTGAAGGGAAAGTGGATAGAAGTTGACCATAACAGACTTCGGGAACTGCTCAATCAAATGGAGGAAATGCCGGAGGAGATTACCCTTTTGCAGGCAATGCAAATGGAACTGGGGCAAAAGGAAAATAGCTTGGATGTGGGCGCTCTGGTATCCAACGGAAAGTGGCTGTCGGAGCTGTTTTTGAATTTGAAAAAGCCGGAACTCATGCGTAGTGCCGTGGTACCGAAAAGTTTTCGGGCAACTTTGCGTCCTTATCAGAAGAACGGCTATACGTGGCTGAATTATATGGACAATCTGGGCTTTGGCGCATGTTTAGCGGATGATATGGGACTTGGAAAAACGGTACAGGTTATTGCCTATCTGGAAAAACTTCGGAAAGGAAAAAAGAACGCCCGGATATTGCTGGTGGTACCTGCTTCTTTACTGGGAAACTGGCAGAAAGAAGCGGAAAAATTTGCGCCGGAAATGGATTTGCAGGTGCTTCATGGAAGGACTGCCGCAGCGTTAGGACAGATGCTGAAAGAGAAGAGGGTATTTCTTACCATTACGACTTACGGCATGGCTGCCCGCATCAGAGAGATACAGGAAATTCAATGGGACGGCGTTATTTTGGATGAGGCACAGGCAATCAAGAATCCGGGAACAAAGCAGACACGTGCTATTAAGAAAATTTCAGCAAGAACGCGTATCGCTATGACGGGGACACCCATTGAAAATGATTTGACGAATCTCTGGTCGTTGTTTGACTTTCTGAACAAGGGACTTTTAGGTACGTCAAAGGAATTTCATGATTATTGCAGACAGCTGAGCGAGCATCCGGAAGGATATGCAAAATTAAAGGCGATGGTGTCACCTTTTATGCTCAGGCGGGTGAAAACGGATAAAAATATTATTGCAGACCTTCCCGAGAAGATAGAAAGCATGGATTACGTTACAATGACCAAACGTCAGGTGGTGCTGTACCGTAAAGCAGTGGCGGATATGGAGCGCAGGCTTCAGGAGACGGAAGGGATAGAGCGAAGCGGTATCATATTGACGACAATTATGAAACTAAAACAGATTTGCAACCATCCGGATCAGTATTTGGGACAGACCGGATATGCAGAGGCAGACAGCGGTAAAATGCAGATGCTTCGAGAGATTTGTGAAACGATTTATGAGAAGAGAGAGCGGGTGATTGTCTTTACGCAGTTTAAAGAGATAACGGAGTATCTGGCAGACTTTTTAAAGGGGATTTTTGGGACCAGCGGATATGTGCTGCATGGAGGAACGCCGGTGGGAAAACGCGGAAAAATTGTAGAGGCTTTTCAGGGAGAAGAATATGTTCCGTTTCTTGTGATTTCAGTAAAAGCCGGCGGAACGGGACTTAATCTGACAAAGGCAAATCATGTAATCCATTTTGACCGATGGTGGAATCCTGCCGTGGAGAATCAGGCGACAGACCGTGCATTCCGAATTGGTCAGAAAAAGAATGTGATTGTGCACAAGCTGGTTTGTCAGGGGACGATTGAGGAAAAAATTGATGCCATGATTGCCTCAAAGAAGGAATTGGCGGAAAATGTAATCGGTTCCGGCGGAGAAAAGTGGATTACAGAGATGAGCAATGAGGAATTGATGACTATGCTGCGTCTTGACATTTCTAAGTAGGCTGACGCATACAGGGGAACAGAAAGGAGACATATGAGCAGATATTGGAATACCGGATATTACAGCCAGCCTGCAGCCAGTGAACTCAAGAAAAATTCGGAAGCCAGCAAAAAGCGCGAGAAAAAAAGAGGAAATGTTTTAGAACCTGTTGTTCCTCAGGGAAGAAATATTGTAAAGAACTGGTGGGGCAAGGCATGGTGCGCAAACTTAGAAAGCTATGCCGATTATGAGAGCCGGCTGGACAGGGGAAAACGATATGTCCGCACAGGAGCTGTTCTGGATTTAAAGATACAGAAGGGAAAGATTCTTGCAAGGGTGCAGGGAACCAGAAAAACACCTTACAAAATAGAAATCAGAATCAGCCCTCTTTCTGAGGAGAAATGCCAGAGTATTATTGAAAAATGCGGAAGAAAACTGGAAAATATAGAAGCGCTATTGGCGGGAAACTTTCCTGTGGAAATGCAGGAGCTTTTTCAGGGAAAGGACGGCCTTTTTCCCAGCCCGAAGGAAATCAGTTTTAGCTGCAGCTGTCCAGACTGGGCACTGATGTGCAAGCATGTAGCGGCTGCCCTGTACGGGGTTGGAGTGAGATTAGATGAGCAGCCGCTTCTGTTCTTTGAACTAAGGGGAATTGATGTGGGGCGGTTTATTGATGTAACGTTGGCAAACAAGGTGGAAGCGATGCTCGCCAATGAGGATAAACCCAGCAGCAGAATCATAGATGAGGAAGAGATTACGGGGTTGTTTGGAGTATTGTAGTCATGAGAAAGCTGTGGCATTATTGTGGGGCATCACAAAAGGCTTTCAGAAATATTTTACGGAAATAAAAGGGAGAACATATGGCATACATTATCAAAGTAACAATAGAAGATACGCATCCGCCAGTGTGGCGCCGGATTCTTGTTCCCGCCGGGATTAGTTTTCGGGATTTACATGATATTTTGCAGATTGCTTTCGGCTGGGAGGACTATCACCTGCACAATTTTACCTTCCCGGACAGGTATATTCAGATTGCCCAGGACGGTGGGAGCGGGTACGGAGATTATGTGGAAGAAAGTGATGCTGTCATTGACGATTTCATAGAAGTCTGTAAATGGATTCGCTATACGTATGATTTTGGAGATGACTGGCGGCACAAGATTGTTCTGGAAAAAGTGGATGAAGCGTATCACGGACGGTGCGCAGCAGTGCTGAAAGCGAAAGGGGATAATTTTGCCGAGGACAGTGGCGGTATATGGAGAGCAGAGGAAGAGGAAAGAGAACCATTTTATTTGGAGGAGGTAAACGGCAGACTGGGAAAAAGGGAATTTTCCGGGAAAAAGAGCAAAAAATCTGCCTTATGTTTAGCCCGTCTGCTGAAAGAGAGTGAGAGAGAAAAAAGCAGCAGGAAACAAATCAGAAAAAATAGAAACGATTGGAAAAAATATTTTGGTGAGTATCAGGAATTAATGAAAGAGCCGGAGATATCTTCTTTTTATAAAACAAGCTCTGAGCGTTTTCAGAGAATACTTCAGGTGATGGAATATGGCAAGTCGGAGATATTTCGGCAGAACACGGAAACATTTACGATAAGCATTCATTTTTATGAGCCCGTGAAAACCAGGAAGGATATGCTTTTGGAATTGTCAAAAGAAGAACTGAGGGATTACGGGAAATGGCTGCAAGTGGAATTGGAAGGAAAAACAGAGGAGCAGTGCGCTGAGGCAATCACCGGGATATTTGAGGAGCATCCGGAGTACCTGCTGTACATATTTTCGAAAGAGGAGTTTGTCCTGCTGAAAAAACTATTGACGATTCCTTACAGACGAAGCTATGAGATAAAAGGGGGAGAGATAAATGCCTTGCTTAAGGGCATGACAGTCGGTATTTTAGATGCGGAACTTTCGGAGACTGCGGGGAATAAGAGCGTGCGTATCCGCTTTGCTTCTGATTTAGCGGCGCTGATGGAGAAAATTACAGCGGCTGAAATAGAAAAATTCTATCAGGAACATACAACGATTTTTGAAAATCTGACTTCGTTATTGCTGACATATTCCGTGCTTGAAATAAAGAAAATCGGGGAGTTGTACGCTGAAATCTTCGGACAGAACGTGAGAGAAGAGGAATTGCAGCGCTGCATACTCCTGCATATGTGCTTTGCAGAGGGGGCATTGTTTATCGCCGGAGAAGGTGCTGGAAATGATTTCCTGGCAATGGAGGAGTTAAATGTAGAAGAAGTAATGGCTGCCATGGAGAAATACGAGGTAACGGTTCCTTATAAAAGGATTCAGAAAAAACAAT
>JAGAIK010000536.1 GCA_017626625.1 Roseburia sp. | reverse complement strand
CCTTCACCTTAAAGTTTGTGCTTAATTTTGTTTCGCCGTCTTTGGCGAGAGAATAAGTTTTTACTGCCATAATACATTTCCTTCTTTCTTTTTATTTTGAGGAAGTAAGAGTGCTGCGCCGCATTTGCTAACCTCTGACTATAAGAAAGAAGGAACTGTCCTATTTGTAAACAAAACGTATCCGGTTTTAATTTATTCTCCATTCGTTAGCAGGTCATTCATCGAATCTACCATCTGGTTAATGGAGTTTACCTGGGCGGTCATTTCCGTAATATCCTTCACATTGCTTTCCACCATCTTGTTAATGGATTGGAACTGCTCAATTTCATTCCGAATACTCTCCGTAATATCTTTATTAATCGACACCGTATTTTTAATCACTCCGGACTGGTTATCATGCGCCTCTCCCATGGTAGCGATGGTATCTACGGAAGTTTGAAGCAGCTCCGCCATATCCTGCATTCCTTTAAATACGTGGCTGAAATATTCATTCTGTTTATTGAGCTTCTGGGAATTTTCCTCCACGTGCATGGTGATTTCCCTTACATTATCCTGAACCCTTGCAATAACAGCCTCCACCTCATTTAAGGATTCCTTCGTATTATTTGCCAGGTTTCCCACCTCCTGGGCAACGACGGCAAAGCCTTTTCCGGCTTCTCCGGCTCTCGCCGCCTCGATAGAGGCATTTAATGCCAGCAGATTCGTAGAAGAGGAAATATCGTTAATCAGATTCAGTGTTACCCCGATTTCATCCACGGCGGCGGACAATTTCTGTGCCACATCGGTGGTCAACTGCATGGAGTTAGAAACTTCATTATTAATAAAATGCAGTTCATTTAACAGTTTTTCGTTAGCTTCTGATTTTTCCAGGATATCCTTTGAAACAGTCTCCACCTTTTTTACATTATCGGCGACAACCGCTTCCCACTCATTCAGCTCCGTCAGGTTTGCCATGCTTGTCTCTGTTTTCTGACCAAGAAGGCTGCTGCTGTCCCATAACTCTTCACTGGTGGCTGCCAGCTCCTGGGCGGAGGCGCTTTCATTCTGGGAGACTTCCGACAGTACGGTTCCGGCAGTATACAGTTTTTCCGATAAGGATTTTACGGAGGTTAAGACACGTCTTACCTGCTCGTTGTTGCGTTCCATTTCATCCTTTTTGGCATTTACCAGAAAACGGCTGATAAGATAGGTCAGCAATACGGTTGTGGGAAGCGATAAAGCGATGCAAATCGCGCGGTCTAAGATATTTACAATGAAAAACTCATTTTTTACGGGAAGGTGAATTTCTCCCCAGAGAATCCAGGAGACTATGATGGAAACGCCGATTTCAACGGAAGTAGCCGCTACCAGTTTATAATCCAGAAAAAAGGCGGTTAATATTACAAAGAAAAAGGCAAAGCCCCAGAAATCCGTAGCGGGTATCATGTAGAGAATAAAGTTAAACTGGATAAGCATAACAGCCAAAAGGAAAAGTTTTCCTGCCTTCAGTTTCTCCTCCAGCACTGCCCCGTCTTTGAGTCCGGTACGCACCAAATAGATGCCGATGGAGAGATAGATAAGGCAGGTAACATCAAAGATAATTAATGCCAGCCAGTTTACGGTTGGAAGCCAGCCCATAAATTTCTCAAAGGTATAAACAAGCCCGGCACACTGGCACGCTCCCGGCACTAAAAGAAGAACAAGTTTGTAGACATTATTTATATATTCGTCTAAAGCAGACAAAGATTTTTTTGAAACAGTCATTTGGCTCTTTTTCATAAATAGATATCTCCTTCTCCGTTTTTTTCTGATATATTATACAATAGATATTCCAGATTGAGGGAGAGAATCTATTAAACGGTCGCAAATACCCCTTAATCGGTCATTGCAATTTTGACATAAGAAGATAGAATAAAAATAGTGTACGGTCTCGTTTTCGCTAAAGAGGAACGAGACAGCGGGGATAGGAGCATAAAATGAACGTAATTAAGAAATATTGGGATTCTGTATATGTGTATGTGCTGCTTTTAGTGCCCGGCTTTTGCATGTGTGCGGGATTGTTCTGGACCGTCTGTAAATGGCTGGGTCTCTATCCTGATTTGCAATGGGTAGAGATTATCGCCTTTGACTTGAGACAGGTGATTTATCTGACAATCGCCTTATATTTTATCCGCCGGAATAAAAAAGATTCCTCTTATATTTCCGGACATCTTTCTTAT
>JAGAIK010000535.1 GCA_017626625.1 Roseburia sp. | reverse complement strand
CCGGCGGCACCATTTCCTTTGCCTCCGGCGCAAAGGTGACGGCGGATGAGCTTATGGTTTCTTCCCTGTTTAATTTAGATCCGTCGGTGTGCGGGGATTTTCAGAGTTATTTTCTGGGATATGATAAATTTTCAGAGAGTGTGATTGGTACAGTGAAAATAGAGGAGTATCTCACCTATGATAATTGGAGAAAAAATGAAGAGTAGGCGAAGGGGCATCCGGGGAGACCGGAGGGGAATGTCCTTGGTGGAAATTATCATCGTCATCGCTATTATCGGTATTTTAGCAGGCGTTTCCGTTTCGTTGTACGGGCAAATCCGTCATGCCAACACCCAGAAGGTGGTGGAGGAAGTGGAGACGGAGTTAAAGCGGCAGAGGCTTTCTTCCATGACAAAGGCGGGAAAGAGCTATCTTTATCTCTATGAGCTAGGGGACGGTTATTACATGAAAACCTCCACGGTAAAAAAGGAGAGCTTTGACACCGGATTTTTTACCACGGACGGCACGAAAATCTGCGGAAAGAATGCGAAGATTTATAAGGACAGCGTCGGTACCTCCACGGAGATTACGGAGGCGAACGGTAATTTTATCCGCATCTGTTATAAAAAAAGCGGCGTGTTCGATTACAACCAGCCCTCCGGGGAGGAAAAGAACACAAACACGGAAACGGTGATTATTGAGGGCAGCAGCCTTTACCAAATCCGGCTGGTGGAAGAGACGGGAAAGTATTATGTGGAAAAAATGTAAGAAAGAGAGGCAGTGCGGTATGAAAAAAGACGACAGGGGCATCACGCTTGTGGAGCTTATCATAGCAATTACAATTTCTGTGATTATCGTAGGCGCTGCCACTCTTTTTTTCATGACGGCGCAGAAGAGCTACCAGAGGGCGCAGGAAACCGTCCATTTGCAGGAGGAAACCCAGATATTGATGGAGCAGCTTGCCTCCTGGATTATGGAGGGAAACGGCGTTAAGATTGAAAATGACGTAACCTATGGACAGGTGTTGGTTATCTATGATATCCCCAGAAAAACCACCACGGCGCTGCCGGACGGAATGACATCAGAGGATGCGGCGAAGCGGGTTATCTGGCGGTATGGAGACAGGCTTTATATGAAAACAGCGTCGGGAATTACAGACCCGTCGGCAGATACTACGGTGATTGACGCCTCGGATATTAAGGAAGAATATTGTATTTCCGAATATATTTCCGGGTTTACAGCGGCGTTAGACAGCACGGGGCAGGCTTCAGTGATTGTGAACCTGAAGATGACGGACGGAGGCAGGGACTACGAGTTAGAGAATGAAGTCATGCTGCGGAATGACTGGCTTTTGAGTATGGAGGGAGGCAACCTTTATGAAGAAACGGCTTAAGCGTCTGGTATCGGCAGGAATGGTGGCGGTATTAACCATATCGCTGCTGCCTTACGGAGCGACGGCTTCTGAAACCTACGGAGAAGAAGAAAAACAGTTTTTGCAGGGGGAACAGGAGTCAGAGGGAAAAGAAAGAGTGCAGGGAAAACTGGCACAGGAGCTGTTGCAGGAGAGGCAGGAGTTACAGGAGATGCCCTCCGGCGCTGAAATCGTACAGCGGGAATCGAAGGAAGGACTGTGGAGCGAACTGCAGAGAGAGGATTTGTTGGAAAATCAGCAGCTTAGGGGGGGAGCTGTTTTTGAGGGAACAGGGGATACCGAAGAATCCGAAGAGGCTGTGAAAAAAGTGGTGGACTTTATAGAGGAGCTTCCCCAGTATGAAAATGAGGAAAACAGCGAACAGCCCCGTGGAACAGCAGAGAATCCCTTTGTGATTTTAGAGTTGGTGCCCTATGAGGATTTTGCCGAGTTCGGTTATCTGATTGGAGGCTGTGAGCCCATTAAGGTGGAAGAACTGTACGGGACGGATG
>JAGAIK010000534.1 GCA_017626625.1 Roseburia sp. | reverse complement strand
TCCGAGAACGGCAATCGGTTATTATGAACCTGGCCATTACTGCATGTTGGTGGTGGACGGCAGGCAGAAGGACAGCAGAGGAATGTTTCTGGAGGAGATGGCGGGTTTGTTTGAAAGCCTTGGCTGCAAGGCAGCTTACAATCTGGACGGCGGACACTGCTCGTTTATGACGATGCAGGGGAAAGTGGTCAGCCACCCCTATAAGCCGGAACATGAAATTCCGGACGGCATTTTTATTACGGAGGCTACAAAATGAAAATCAAGAGAAGGATGATAAAATTATTTTTGCATATCAATATGGTATGCAGTCTGATTCTTTTAACGGTGCAGGTGTTGGATTGGTACAATCCTTACATGGACTTTATGGGGTATACGTCATGGGTTTTGTATACTCTGTGCGTCAGCACAATCCTGCTGGGGCTTCTTGCGGCGTTTCAGCCGGCAAAGCGGTGATTAGTTTATATAGAGTTTAACTCTGCTTTTTCTGTGGTTTATACCTGTGGGGTATTCTCTAACAATAAAGTAAAGCGTAATGAATGGAGGAAACATGATGGAAACGGAAATCATAGGTTTAACAGAAGCGGAGGCAGAAGAGAGAAAGCGGCGGGACCAGGATGGCGCCCCCCGCCGCTCCATTACAAAGTCAACCGGGCAGATTATCAGGGAAAATGTGTTTACCCTGTTCAATCTGCTCAATTTTTCAATCGCCGTACTTTTGTTGTTCGCAAAGGCATACTCCAATATGCTTTTTATCGCAATTATTCTTTTAAATATTCTGATTGGCATTGCGCAGGAACTGAAAGCAAAAAAGCTGGTAGATGAGCTGTCGCTGCTGAACCGTCCCCAGGTGACAGTGCTGCGGGACGGAAAAGAAAAAACTGTCGCAGCGGAGGAAATTGTCAAAGATGATGTGATGATACTAGAAAGCGGGCGTCAGATTTGCAGCGACGCAGTGGTATTGTCGGGAAGTCTGGAAGTAAACGAATCGCTGCTGACCGGGGAAAGCGACGCTGTTGTGAAGGAGCCGGGAGATGCGCTTCTTTCCGGAAGCTCTGTGATTTCGGGAAAGTGTTATGCCAGAGTGACTCATGTGGGAAACGAAAGCTATATCGGAAAACTGGCGGATGCGGTGAAAGCGGAGAAGGAAACGGGAAGCGAGCTGCTTGCTTCCATGAGAAAGGTGACACGGTTTACCAGTTTTCTGATTTTGCCTCTTGGCATTCTGTTATTTATCGAGGCGTTCCTGCTTCGGAGAGCCCCCTTTGATACGGCAGTGGTGGCTACAGCGGCGGCTCTTTTGGGGATGCTCCCGAAGGGATTGGTTCTTCTGATTTCCGTATCGCTGGCAAACGGGGTAATCCGCCTTTCCAAAAAGAAAATTCTGGTACAGAATATCTATTCACTGGAAACCCTTGCCCATGTGGATGTATTATGTTTGGATAAAACCGGAACTTTGACGGACGGCAACATGAAAGTACGGGGCGTATCCTATATGGGTGATTTCAAGGGGGAAAAGAAGGCAGAGAGACTGGTTCGTTCTTATCTGGCGGCGAGCGATGACAACAACGCAACCATACAGGCGCTGAAAGCAGAATTTAAGCCGGAACTGCTTCATACACCCGTCGAAAAGCTTTCGTTCTCTTCAAAACGGAAGTGGGGCGCAGTCAGCTTTGGAACAGCCGGAACCATATACGTTGGAGCACCGGAGAGAATCTTAGACGGCTGCCCGGAGACAGTTTCCCGGGCGTTAGAACAAGGATACCGGGTGCTTGCCATCGGATACAGTAAGCAGAGCTGGACAGAAAGCGAAGCGCTGCCGGCGGATATACTGCCGCTGTACATCGTAACCTTAGAGGACAACATCCGGAAAAGCGTGGGAGAAACGCTTGACTATTTTTACCGGGAGGGCGTGGCGGTCAAAGTAATTTCCGGCGATCATGTGAAGACGGTATCCATGGTGGCAAAGAAAGCCGGGTTAAAGCATTGGGAGAAAGCGGTGGACGTATCCATACTGGGAGAGGACATCGACTATGACCGGATTTGTGAAGAATATGACGTATTTGCCAGAGTGACACCGAAGCAGAAGCAGGAGCTGGTAGCTGCCCTGAAACGGAAGGGGCATCATGTGGCAATGACAGGTGACGGTGTCAATGACCTGTTGGCGCTTCGGACCGCAGATTGCTCCATTGCGGTGGCGGAAGGAAGCGATGCCAGCCGTCAGATTTCGCAGGTTGTATTATTAGAATCGGACTTTACCCATCTGCCCCAGGTGGTGATGGAAGGACGGAAGGTTGTAAACAATGTGACAAGAACAGCAGGTGTGATTTTCATTAAGACGATTTATTCCCACTTACTGTCGTTGATTTGTCTGTTGGGAAATCTCTCTTTCCCGTTTATTCCCATCCAGATTACACTCATTGATGCGGCGATGGAGGCGTATCCCTCTTTCCTGACGATTTTTGAATCCGATACCAGACGGATTCGGGGGAGCTTTTTGAAAAAGGCCATTGGAAATGCACTGCCTTTTGCATTGACAGCCACATGTATCATGGCGTTTGTCGCCCTGTTCCTTCCCTTACCAGCCGCACAGAAGCAGACGATGATGTATCTTTTGCTGATTCTGACAACAATGGCCGCCGTGATAAAAAGCTGCGTTCCGTTTACGGCGCTGCGTACCTTTATCTGTGTGACGATGGTGATTGGGACATTCCTGGCGCTCTGGCTGTTTCCGGCTCTTTTGGAAATCACGGCGCTTTCGCCCATGCTTCTGGCGTTTACGGCGCTCATTTTTGGGATGGGGCTTATTATCCTGCTTCTTATGTTTAAGGCAAAACAGATGATGGAGACATAAATATTGAGAGAAAAATACTTGGGGGCTGGAGCTGGCAAGAATGAACTATCATTTCTTAACCTTTTGTCCAAAACCATGCTTGCGTTACGCCAGAGAATAGTATAAACTGGTACAGTAAGCAGCAAAAAGAAAGGACTTGACAGTGCAGGGAAATGAAAGATAGAATGCTGACAGCACAGCAC
>JAGAIK010000533.1 GCA_017626625.1 Roseburia sp. | reverse complement strand
GGTTTGCCCGGTAGATATCCGTAAACTGGGACATTGGCAGAGGATTTTCTCCAAGTCCCACCTCGATGGTATAACCCGGTCTGTCATACTCCTGGATAAACCAGTCTTTGTAGCCTGCGTAAGCAGATTCCGACGGGGTCAGCTCCACAGCGTAACCGCTGACCCTGCCAAAATACCGGGCAATCTCTGCGGAACGCTCCGGTTCGTAATCTAAGTATTTCCAATAAATAACCTCCCCCTGGGTGTGGTAGGCAATGATGAGGGAAAAATCATGTTCTCTGGTGAAATTATAGACTGCAATGCTCTCGGGCGCCGTCAGCGGTGCCATTCCCACATAATCCCTGGGGGCAGGCTTGGTATAGCCCTGGGCATATTTTATCCGCCTCGCCTCTTCCCAACCCGCCGGAAACTGCAGGTTTAAATCCACGCCGTCAATGTTTGCCTTCCAGCCACCGGGAAACGGAATGGAGGGAAAATCCGCTGCAATGCGGACTGCCTGGCGGTAAAAATCTCCCACCCGCAAAATCCCGTTGACCAAATCCACGCCGTCCGGGTTTACCAGCGGAATCAGGTACAGGCTAAACTCCTGATATAACCGGGCTGCCGGGAAATCCGGGGTACTCTCTCCCCGCAGCACTGCCCCATAGGCGTCGCAATAATCCTCCGCAAACCGCAGCAGCACTGGAGTGGTAATACTCTCATTGGCGTGATAAGAGGCGCTGTAGCAGACCTCTTTTTCCCCTGTCCCGATTCTCAGATAGGGAATCTCCTTTCTCATGACGCTTCTGCCGATACTGCCACTGACTAAAAACGGGTAGCGGGTTACAAGACCATCTATAATGTAGCTTACCAGTATGGAGGAATAATGCACCTTTTCCGGCACCAATGGAAATCCCAGGGGGACTTCTAAGGTTGCCCCTGCCTGCAGGTTTTGCGGGTCGATTAAGGGATTCGCCGTGAGGATTGCCGTGGGCGTTGTTTTATGGATTTCCGCAATCTTTTGTATCGTGTCTCCCGGAGCAATTTCATGATGTACATAGCCTTTTAAATAGGGAATGAGCTTCTGCCACGCCTCCCGGTCCGCCACACAGGCTCCCTCTGTCTTTAGAAAGGAATGCAGCGCACCGCAGGTCTGTCTTCCAAATATTCCGTCTACCTGAATAGGGTATCCTGCTCTTGAGAGGGCAAGCTGCAGGTATTCTACCTGCGTTCCCCTGTCTCCCGGAAATAAATAGTTCATGTTTTCACCTGTTATTGTTGAAGTCTCTTTTATTATATGTGAGCCGGGGAAATTTGTTGCTTGTATTTATATGGTCGACTCCACATGTCAAATGAAGAATAGGGAAAGTGTATGCGGCAGATTTTCCCCAGCCGTTTTTCACCCCAGACCACATTTATTGGCGGCTTGACAGCATAGGCTGTGAAGTTGCGTTTATAGTTCCGATATTGTCAAGCCACAATTCGCCATCGTCGGAAGCATCAAAAGCGAATGTTATACTGCAGATTTTTGTGAAATCAAAAGTTTCCGCACCTTGAAAATCCTCTGCCGGAAGGGACACAGTCTGAAACTGGTATTTTTCCTCCGAATCACCAAAGAGATACTGCACCTTGGACAAAGTTACTGGAAATGCCGGGTACAAAGTTTTATAATCTCCTACCGAAGCGGACACTCTGTTTCCTGCCTCATCGGTCAATACCACTGTAAAATCCAGGGGATTTTCTGTTTCCTCTGCGGACAAATTGCAGGCATCAAACTGAATTGCCCCATTTTCTAACGATATCAGATGTTCCGGGATTATTTCATAGGAAGCATATTCTGTGTTTTTCCATTTCAGGCGGAGGGCATGATTTTCCCTCTCCCCCTCTCCGTCTTTGGAATCGGTAATTTTTTCCTCCGTCCACATACTCATATGCTCCGCCAAAAGACTGCTGCCATCCGTAGCTGTGGTTAAATCGGTGTCCTCTTCAAAATCCGCCAGCAGGGAAAAGGCGGACTGCTCATACTGCTGCACATAGAGGGTTTCCGGAAGATACGTTTCATATTTGGAAACTGCCGTAAGTAAATCTTCATAGGCACCTTCCCCTTTCAGGGTTTTGTCAAAAAATGCCCGTGCAAAAATTTTCAAGAGATACTGCTGTTCCTCTTCGGAAATGAGGTTTCCCACATTCAGCCACCAGGAAAGGGGCGGCTCCATGTCATATTTCCCCCACAGGCTGTTGAACTGTCCATGATTTGCCCCTGTGATGTAAAGAGAAGCTTTCAGGTAATCTCCCTTGCCGGAAAAAGTGATATTTTCATACTGCTGGCTTCCCATAAAAACACTGATGTCCTGGTCGTTTGCGCCCTGCACCACCAGATAATTCACGTCGGAAAGCTCCACTTCATGGTCTGCGGGCTGATACTGGTTTACGGAAGGCGCCACTGCCAGCAATGCCTTAATGGAAAAATGGTAATCAAAGGAAAACATTCCGTTGCTGGGATATGTCTCACATTCATTGAACAGATAAGCATCTGCAATCATTTCCCCGCCTCTGGAATGTCCTGCCAGGGCAATATTATCGTAATCCATTTTCTGATAAAGCAAATTTCCCTCCTGCCCGTTAAATTCCTGCAGCGCTTTGATGTTTTCCAGCAACAGCACCGCACGCCCGTCATTTTCGCCGCTGCGCTCATTTAAGACATTTTCATCTACAGAGACAAAGACATAGCCGTGGGAAGCAAGGTATTCTCCCAGATAGGCATAGCCCAGATAGGACTCCTCCGTGATACTGTGATTGCCGTGCGCCATAAAAATCACCGGACAATTCTGCACCTCTGCCGGATACCAGACTTTTCCCGCCACCGGGGCATTTTCCAGACCATAGCTCTGAAACATATCCCGGTATGCCTCATGCCAGTTTTCCCCTTTCCCGACAAAATTGCTTACATCCACCGGCTCTGTCTTTAACGCTGCCTCTTTATAAGGACTGTATTCCAGGGTTTCTACCGTATAAGTTCCCGGTTCTCCGTAATCTTCAAAACCCGGTATCTCCTTTGCCGTTTTGTTCCATTCCCGGTATTCGGAAACATATCCATCCTCAAAGCCGTCTGCCGCCAAAATACAAACAGAAGCTCCGGTGATAACCCCGGTAACCAGCAGCAGCACCGTCATCCATACCTTACGTACCCCTCCTGCAAAAACCGCCCAAAGACTTTTCGAAAAAAGGACTGCCCCGGCGAACATCACAATTCCCGCAAAAACGGCATCCTCTTCCTCCGCCCCTATGCTGCCCTCTGCGGAAAGAGACACTACAATGACAAAATCAAGCAGGGCATAGGCAAGGCTCTGTCCGCTGCATTTTAAAACGGTACGAAGCAGGCAGCCCGCCAGCTTTGTCCCCAGAATCCCCACGGGAACCGCGAGGACTGCCCCTAAGAGAAATCCGAGCCATTCTGCTTTTAAAAGTGACGATACCGCAGCTCCCAGAATTACGCAGAGAAACAGTTGGGACGCAATCCGAAATCCCTTCTCCGTCCCGGCAAAGGCTGCTTTTCGTTCCGCATTTATCCTCTTCCACCTTTCGTGGCATACTTTTCTTTTTTTCTTAACAGATGTCGTTATCTTTTGTCCGATTTTCATTTTTTCTAACCTTTTCTCTGTCATTTAGTACCTGTATTTTTACCGGCTTTTTTCTGTCAGCTTATTATAACACCGTTCCGCCCTTTTTCAAAGCTTTCACCCTTTTCCGCCGTCTGAATATGATACTACTAAAACACCGTAGGAACCAGCTATGAACAATGACCCCCGCGGCACAATGACCATGCAGGGGAATCTGATGCGCATTGAAAACGCCTTTGTGGAAGAGGCATTCTGCTCTAATCCCGCAAACGGCTATCTTATCGTGTCCTATTCCCAGCCGGACGAAAATAACAGAAATTTTATTCAGACTTTACGATTAAACCTTAACAGAAATACTGTAGTTATGAACACTTCGGGGCAGCGTATCTGTCTCTGCTGCATCCGGGAAGGGATGTGGATTAACGCACTTTTTTCCTCCCGGATGACCCGGAGCATTCCACCCCAGTCCACTGCCTTTTTTATTCTGGCACAGAGAGGCACCGCCGCTCCCCCTTCCGTCACAACCACCGGAAGAATTGCCTGGGTAGATACCGACAACCGTTTCCTTTACACCGGAAATCCAGGTAACATCAATACCCAGACGAGATATGTGATTACCGATACCACATCCATCACAAACCGTTTCGGCAATCCCATCCGTCTTAGCGCCCTCCGTCCGGGGCAGACAGTCCGCATTACCCATGCGAATTTCCAGACTGCCAGCATTCCGCCCCAGACTACGGCGTTTGATATACAACTGCTTTAAAACGAATGCCGGGGCGAACTGCCCCGGCACAAAAAAATCATCTCTAACCGTCATCATTATCTATAATTTCTTTACCTTCGCCTTGGAAGATAATCCTTTTTTCTGAAATAAAGTCTTATATTTTTCCACGTAACTCTTAGAAGGTACTTTTACGACTACCTTGTTGTAATAACTACTTCCCATTCCCTTAAATGCGTTATTGCCTACATTCTTATTTGTGAGCTTCTTTGTCCTAATCGTAATGGTTTTTAACTTCTTACAGTCTAAAAAGGCACTCTTACCAATCTTTTTTACCTTAGACGGAATACTAATTCCAGTAAGAGACTCACACTTATAAAACGCCTTATCACCAATGGTTGTTACATTACTGCCAATGGTTACACTTTTTAACTTCTTACAGCCATAAAATCCATTGGCACCAATGTTTTTTACTCCGGTTCCCATCTTCACTGTAGTAAGCTTCGTGCAGTTTTTAAATGCGTTGTTTGGAATGCCTGTTATGTTGTTTCCAACAGCAACCGATGTAATATTCTTATTACCCATAAAGGCTTTTTCTGAAATACTTGTTATCTTATAAGTTATTCCGTTTACAGTAATGGTATCCGGAATGACAATTTTCTTTTTCGTCCTGTCTGCAGGTGTAACATACTGAACCGTTCCGCCTTCTGTTCCTCCCCTGGTTACTTTATAAGAGGCAGTATTATTTTCATCTTTAATCAGTACCCCCTCTTCCGGTACACCAAGTGCAGGTATCTTTTCTATCTTTATAGTTCTACAAACAGAACATGTATAGGTCTTTTCCCCTTCCTCTGTTGCTGTTGCCTCTTTTGTAATCCTTCCTGCATCCCAGGAATGCTCCTTCTTTGGGATATCTATTACATCTTTTTGGTCTATATAAACTTTATCGCCAACCGTATAGGTTGCAGTATACGTTGTCTCACCCATATCTTTACATGTGGATACTTTTTTTACGGTTGATACAACCTTACAATCATATGTTACTACGTGTGTTTCATCTTTTGAACAAACAAACGTCACTTTACAGTTCTTTCCATCTGCCGACCAATTAAATACCGGATTCACAAAAGTATGACCATGAGTCTTTAGAATATATTCCTGGCGATATTTTGTTGTCTCAACCAGATTATCCTCTGTATCACCTGCATAGGCACACACGTTATCTAATCCAAGATTGATAAAGCTTGTATCTATCGCACCATATCCGCTCTTAATAGATACATCACCGCCTTGGAACTTCACATCATTAGAGCCATAAGTATATTGCACTCCATATCCGCCACAATCAATATTTAAAGCTCCGCCAGAAACACATATTTCTCCCCAGCTTCCACAAATTCCATTATTTTTCGCTTTAATATTTACTGTTCCACCCTGAATTTTATGAGTCATACTGGTTTGAGATACACCATCTGTATATCCAATAACATTTAGTACTCCGTCTGTAATGACGATTGCGTCTCCAAGACCAATGTCTTCCGTTCCTATAAGTGTCACATTTCCGCCATTCATAGTCAATTCAATACCATCAGATGTTCCTGATGTGCCTTCACCGTAGAGCGTACCATTTTCAATATTAATGCATCCCCCTAAAAGATTTATAGCAGGTCCATACGCAGATACAATATGAATCTCACCATTGTTTAATGTCAACGCTCCATACATCTCCCCGGAAATTCCAACTGACATACGAATAGCACCATCATTCATTATGCAGGTATCAACAAATGATATTGGTGAACTACCAGTAATTGTAACATCTCCATCAATTACGATATCCCTTGCATAAATACCAGTTGCGGAATTTGATAATTCCAGTGTTCCATCCCCCGTTAAAGTAAGTGTTCCTGCGACGTAGATTGCATAATCAGCGACAGTATCAAGCACATTCCTACCCGATAAATCAATTATCAAATCATCATTCGCATATATCAGACAAGTTTTATCCCCTCGTGTGTACGTGGTAGATGAAGTAAAATTATTTAACATCAATGTATTCTCTGAGGACTTCCAACTCCAGGAATCCATTGGCGTGTTATCTCCTACTGCTAAAACCGTAGAATTATCTGCATAAACACTTGGTATAACAAAAACAATCGCTGCTAGAAAAGTAATCATTCCTAAAATAATTTTTTTACATCTCATCTGCTTTTCTCCCCCAAACGTATTCATTGTAACCACAAAATATTTCCTCTTTCCCAGATTCAGATGACCTGGGAAAAATCAACCTCAAATCCCGGATAAATTCCCACCTTTACCGTGTCCCTGAAAGAATATTTCCCCATATCGTCACGCTCAAAGTCGTAAACCGTAACCGTCTCGTCCTTCGGGTCAACAATCCAGTACTCACGAACCCCTGATGTTCTATACTTAAACAGCTTTATCATATAGTCCATGCGCTGGCTCCCCGGCGATACAATTTCAATAATCCAGTCCGGTGCGCCACTGCAGCCTTTGTCATTCAGCTTATTTTTATCACAAATAACAGAAATATCCGGTTCCACATAATTCCTGTCATCCGCATTTAAAAATACTGCAAAAGGAGCAATATAGGGTTTGCATTGTCCGTTATTCTTTTTTATATACTCCCGTATTGTTCCGAAAAGTTCCCCTGCAATCTCCTGATGTCTCCGATTCGGCGGCGCCATCATATACATCTGACCGTCTATCACCTCTGCCCGCTGCCCCTCCGGCAAGTCATAGATATCCTGAACACTGTAGATTTTTTCGTCTGCCAACGCCATATTTCGTCCTCCTTCCTTTTCTATCCGTCTTATCCTAACCTCATCATAGCAGAAACCTGTCCTATTTGCCACACATTTTCTTTTCACACTGACTTCCGCAGCGCCGTCACCGTCACCACCATGGTAAGCAGCTCCGCCGCCGGAAATGCCAGCCACACGCCGTTCATGCCAAAGAGGAACGCCAGCACAAAGGCACAGAAAATAATCGCCACAAATCCTCTTAAAATCGAAGCAATAAACGCCCATCTCGCCGCCTCCACCGCACTCAGCACTCCGGTTCCCACAATGTTGATTCCGGCAAATAAAAATCCAAGAAAATAGAGTTTTAATCCAATGCCCGCATAAGCCGCCAGCTCCGCATTCCCTTCACTGTTAAAAATTGCCACGATGGAATCCGCCCCCACATAGACCAATGCAATCATTGCAAAGGCAAAGACCACCGCCGTTCCCAGTCCAAGTCGCACCGTCTTTTTTACCTTCTCCTGATTCCCCTTGCCGTAAAATTCACTGAGCAGAGGCTGGGAGCCCTGGGAGATGCCGTTAAACATCGCCACCGCCACCAGAGAAGTGTTTGCCACTATCCCGTAGGCGGCAACACCCACATTGCCCGCCAGCCCCAGGATAATAAAATTAAAAACCGCCGTCGTGACCCCGGAGGAAATCTCCCCCACAAAGGCGGAGACCCCCACCTGGCAGGAGCGGAACAGCATTTTAACGGAAGGCTTCACAGGCTTTACCACCACATGACAGTTTTTCCCAAAAAAATGGATGCAGCAAATCAGAACGCCCACAATCGGCGAACATGCCGTAGCCAGCGCCGCCCCCGCCATTCCCAGCCCCAACGGAAACATCAGCACATAGTCCATTACGATATTGAAAAGACTGCTGAACAGCGTTGCCGCCATGGCAATCGAAGGCGCCCTGTCGTTGCGGACAAAGGCATTGCAGATATAGTTCCAGATAAAACAGGGGGAAAACAGCATAAAAATCCGGGTATAAGGCGCTCCCACTGCCACAATTTCCGCATCGGCTCCCAGAAGAGTCATGATATTCTCCGAAAAAAACAGCCCCAGAAGCATAAAAGCCACCCCGATGACAGTTCCGCAAAACAGTGCATTGAAAAAATAACTGTCCGCATCTTCCAGTCCCCTGCTCCTTGCAACGGCAAACCGAATACCGGAACCAACGCCGATCATCGAGCCGATGGCAAAAATCAGGCTGTAGACCGGGAGTACCAGATTCAACGCCGTGATTCCCTTTGTCCCCACTGCCTTGGATATAAAAAAGGTATCTGCAAGAATGTAAAGGGAAATCCCTACCATTCCCAATACATTCTGTGATACATATTTTGCAAATTGTTTTTGTACTGACACCACTTTTCTCCCTCAATTTCCTGTATTTTCTTTCCTGCCTTATCTGTGCCTCCAGGTCGTTCTCGAAAACAATATCAAAATCGGAAAAAGCTCCAGCCTTCCCGCCAGCATGTCCACAATCAGCACCGCTTTGGAAAACAGGCTGTACCCCCCGAAATTAGAAGAGGGTCCCACTTCCGCAAACCCCGGTCCAATGTTATTGACACAGGAAAACACCGCCGAAAGATTCGCCTCCATGGAAAAACCGTCTAACGATATCACCAGGAAGCTGCTGATAATCAGCAGGACATAAGCTGCAAGATAGGCGTTGGTATTTTCCATGACCTTTTCCTCTATCACACGTCCGTTGACACGAACCACCTGCACTTTTCCCGGATGTACAATCTGATGTATGCTGCGGTGCAGTCCCTTGAATATCAGAAGCGCCCTGCCGCATTTAAGACCGCCTCCGGTACTGCCCGCGCAGGCGCCCACAAGCATCAGGCACAGCAAAACCGCCTTGGAAAATCCCGGCCACAAATCAAAATCCGTGGTGGCAAAGCCCGTAGTGGTGACAATGCTTGCCACCTGAAATGCTGCATGGCGCAGCGTTTCTCCCAGGGTTGCATAATAATCCTTTAAATTCACTGTAATTAAGAGAATGCTCCCTAAAACCATTCCCACATAAAGCCGCAACTCTTCATCCTTTATCACACTCTTGAACTGGCGGATTAAAAGCAGATAGTAGCAACTGAAATTGATTCCGAACAACAGCATGAACCCCGTACAGACATTCTGAATGTAGGGACTGTAGCCTGCCATACTGTCATTTTTGATGCCGAACCCTCCGGTTCCCGCCGTTCCGAAAGCGGTGCAGAGAGCATCAAACAGCGGCATCCGCCCTATCAGCAGGAACACCACATTCGCTACCGTTAAAAGAATGTACATCAGATATAAAATCTCTGCCGTG
>JAGAIK010000532.1 GCA_017626625.1 Roseburia sp. | reverse complement strand
GGCATCTCTAAACGAGATAAAGTATCAACCGTTTTCTGGGTTGGGGTTGTGATATCAATCAGTCTTTTATGAGTTCTCTGCTCGAACTGTTCACGGGAATCTTTGTATTTGTGAGTAGCTCTTAAGATAGTAACAACTTCCTTCTTAGTTGGAAGAGGTACCGGTCCGCTCACCTGTGATCCGTTTTTCTTTACAGTCTCGATGATTTTTTTTGCTGATGAATCCACTAATTCATGGTCATAAGCTTTCAATGTGATTCTCATTACTTGACTTGCCATAAAAAAAGTCGCCTCCTTTTCGCACTTTTAATTAGTACGACAAGCGGTGACTGCACACATTCCCGTGCGTATCATGAATTTTATTCACGACGAAGAATGCCAAGCATTCCCCACATCTTTTCTCCAAGATGTTCACACGTTGTTTCTACTCTGTAGATGTTACTCGTATACAGTGACTTGTCGCCAGTTTCCTAACTTGACATTCGCTCCACGGAAAACCTGCCATGCCAGGCAGCAACCTCACGCTTCTACGCTATCAATGTCACAGCAATGCTTATTGTACACGATAATATCTGTAAATGCAAGGACTTTTTTTATTTTTTGTATTTAAAATGTTTTCTTCATTTGATATAATGACCGAAAGAAAGAGCCACAGGCTCTTGCGCGGTGTACTACAAATATGATGTATCATCATACGGTACAAAATATCGAATGAAACGAGGATTTTTATGTGGATTGCAAATAACTGGAAAGATTACGAAGTAATTGACTGCTCCGAGGGCGAAAAATTAGAACGCTGGGGCAATTATATACTGGTCCGCCCCGACCCCCAGGTCATCTGGGACACCCCAAAGGCAGAAAAGGGCTGGCGGAAAAGGAACGCCCATTACCACAGAAGCAAAAAGGGCGGCGGGGAATGGGAATTTTTTGACCTGCCGGAGCAGTGGAGCATTCATTACGGCTCCTTAACCTTTCAGCTAAAGCCTTTCAGCTTTAAACACACCGGACTTTTTCCGGAACAGGCGGTCAACTGGGACTGGTTCTCTGAAAAAATCAAAAAAGCCGGACGTCCGGTAAAAGTATTAAACCTCTTTGCCTACACCGGAGGCGCCACCTTAGCGGCGGCTGCCGCAGGCGCTTCCGTCACCCATGTGGATGCCTCTAAGGGCATGGTAACCTGGGCAAAGGAAAATGCCCTTTCCTCCGGTTTGGGGGATGCTCCTATCCGTTGGATTGTAGATGACTGCGTGAAATTTGTGGAGCGGGAAATCCGTCGGGGCAACCATTACGACGCCGTCATCATGGACCCTCCCTCCTACGGCAGAGGTCCGAAAGGGGAAATCTGGAAAATCGAAGAGGCGGTCTATCCGCTGATTAAATTATGTGCCGAGCTTTTGACCGAGGAACCGCTGTTTTTCCTGGTCAACTCCTACACCACCGGATTGCAGCCCGCAGTGCTGCACTACATGATTAGCACAGCTCTGAAAAAATATCACGGTACTGTTTCTGCAGAGGAAATCGGACTTCCGGTATCGTCAAGCGGTCTGGTTCTGCCCTGCGGCGCCAGCGGACGGTTTGAATCTTAGCAAATCGCGGTGCCAGCGGAAAGTCATAAAATCATGCACCGCAAGGCTCTCCACAAAAAGAGCGGGACAGTTTCTTTCTGCCCCACTCTCTTCTATTATTATAACATCCTCTTTTTCCGCAGCACCAGCACGGTAATGATACAAATCAGCAGCGTAATCACACAGATAATCAGAAATCCATGAGGCGTATCCGAAAACGGCATCCATTTTTCATCCACATTCATTCCGTAAATACCGGAAATCACCGTCGGTATCGCCAGCACAATGGTGATGGAAGTCAGATATTTCATTACATTATTTAATCGGTTGTCAATGACAGAGGACATCAGCTCCCTGGTACCGTCAATGATATCACGGTAAATGGAGGTCATCTCTATCGCCTGACGGTTCTCCACGATAACGTCCTCTAACAGTTCTTTATCCTCCGGATACTGCTCTAACCGTTTATAGCGGGTCAGACGGTCTAACACCACGGAATTGGCGCGAAGGGAGGTGGCGAAGTAAACCAGGGTGGACTCTAACTCATGCAAATCAATCAGGTCCATATCCACCGTATCCTTCCCGATACGTTCCTCAATCTCCGTTCTCTTTTTATCAATCCCCCGCAGATAAGTCTGATAATTTACCGCTGTGCGGAACAAAATCTGATACACAAAACGCAGCTTCTTTTTGGTGCTGAACTCTCGCACACGATTCTGTATAAAAGACTGCAAAATCGGCGTTTCCTCCGTACAGACCGTCACAATCACTCCCTGAGTCAGGATAATGCCAAGGGGGATGGTGGTGTAGGTCTGCATTTCATGACGGATTTCCACGGTGGGAATGTCCACCAAAATCAAGGTGTAGCCGTCCTCCAGTTCAATACGGGAGCTTTCCTCTTCATCGAGGGCGGCACGGATATCGTCGATATCCACGTCCAGAAGCTCCGACATATTTTCACATTCTTCCATGGTCGGCTGTATCATCTGAATCCATACGCCGTCCTCTGCTTTCTCCTGCTCATAAATTCTCTGCTTTTCAGTTCTGAAATATTTAATCATGGCAATTTCCTCATACCCCCGGATGCCGCCATGAACGCTTCTCTGAGCTTACGTGTAACATCCAGACGGGGAGCTTTCTATACTATTCTCTATCATATATTATCTGGTATGCGTTCAGGCTCAAATTTTTTCCAAATTTGACACCTGCATTTCTGATTTGACCGCAGTAGGAAAATCCAAACTTTTCATGCAGATGAATGCTCACTTCATTATCACTGGTAATCAGGGATATCACTGTCCCGATTTCCCTGCATCCTTTTGCATACTTTAATGTCTCTTCCATCAGCCTGCCGCCAATGCCACGCCCTCGATACTTCTCATGAATATAAATAGAAATCTCAACCGCCGGGTCAAATGCCTTTCTGTCTCTGTAACGGGAAAGAGAGGCATAACCCATCACTGCGCCTGCCTCTTCGTATACAAATATCACATAACGTCCGGTATGCTCTAAAAACCACTCCGTCCGGTCTTTTTCATCCTTTGTCTCCGTGTCAAAGGTTGCCGTTGTGTGTAAAATGGCTTCGTTATAAATTTCCATCAATGCCGGAATGTCTTTTCTTTCTGCTCTGCGAATCATTGTACTTTTGCCTCCCCACGGAAAAAAGAAAGAGCCCAGGGGACGGACTCTTTGTTCTTTGATTACATCATACCACACTTTTTGCGGGTATGCCACGAAAATCTTGTAAAATTCATGTAAAATGGCACAAGATTAAATTTTCTTCTTTATGTTATAAAAGTACCCCAAAAAAGAATTTCGTATCACTTACCACCCTTTTTCCGCTCCGGCAACTGTACCAGTATAATCGCCGCAAACATCAGCACGCACCCGATTAGTTCCCTTTCCGTTAATCTCTGACCTAAAATCAGCCATCCCGCCAGCAGCGACACCGCCGACTCCAGGCTGAGAATCAGGGATGCC
>JAGAIK010000531.1 GCA_017626625.1 Roseburia sp. | reverse complement strand
GTGGCAATCAGAGACTGGTGGTTGACCTGGGCTAAGAGCGCCGTCTCAATGAGCTGGGCGTCAATCAGAGGCGCCACCACGGTAATAATGGGCTCATTGGGGTACATAATGGTTCCCTCCCGGAACGCATAGATATCCCCCTGGAAACGAAAGTCCTCTAAATACTCTAAGAAACTCTCTGTAAACAGATTCAGGGAACGGAAATAGTCAATGTCCTCTTTATCAAAATGCAGATTTTCAATGTACTCCAAAATCTGCTCTAACCCTGCAAAAATGGCGAATCCGCCTCCGTCGGGATTACTCCGGTAAAAGACGTCAAACGCCACCCGCACGTCCTTATCCTGGTCGTTAAAATAACCGTTTGCCATGGTCATCTCGTATAAATCCATCATCATGGTCAGATTTCTTTGCTCGCTCTGCTTCATCTTTTCCTCCTATGCACACGTTTTGTGTATCATCAGACTTATGCGTGTGCGCAAAAAGCCCTATCGCTCTAATTCAGACAGCAGTTCCGCTTTCCTCGTTCCCACCAAAAGCGCCTCGTTATATTTGAAATAACGCTCGCAGCCATGCTCCGATAAAAACAGGGCGGACGCAGCCCCTAAGGTCAGTTCTGTCACAAAGACCACCATTTCCTCTTTCTGCTCAAATGCCTGTTCCATAAAATCAAAGGCATACTCTAAAGCGTTCTTTGTCTCCTGCTCAAGCTGCTCTAAGTATTCCCTTGTCTCATCAAAGCCCTGCTTCGCCTCCGCAAATGCCTCAGCAGCTTCGCTGGTATCTTTCGGGCAGTTTTCCCGAAGGGCTTTTAACAGTTCTTCCTTCGCATAAGCTTCTTCTCTGGTGTAAAAGCCACTCTGCTTTTCCTGCAAAACATACGCTTCCTTTTCTTCCAACAGCGTCCGGTAACACCCTTCCGGGTTCTCACAGTTATTTAAGACCGCCCGGTATTCTTTCAAAAATCCGTACCATTCGTCGGTTTTCATTTTCTGCCTGCGGACCTTTTCAAACCTTCCCCGCAAACCGTCGGACAGCAGGTTTACCACAGAAAGCCGCTCGTCAAACGCCGCCTGATAAATCCTCTCGTAAACCTGGGGCTTCACCCTGCCGGAAAGGATTTCCCCGATACCGTAATCATCCTGATATTTCCGGTACAAATCAAAATATGCCGCCGCGTCCTCCGCCACATCCTCATGGCGGATAAATTCATGTATCACGGTTTCATCTACGGAAAGTCCCATCGCCTCATAGGTTTCCATCAGATTGCTCAAATCCTCCCATCCCCTTGCCGTCACAAACTGCAGGCCGTCCACATCCGCTTCAATCCGGTAAAAATTTTTCGGACGCAGCTCTAAGTAACTGAGAATGGCATTGTGCACATGCTGTTCCTTTGCATACTCTTTCCAAACCTTAAAATCTGCTTCAATATTCAGATACCGCACACGGTCTAAGGTCACCACATCAAAATCCCGCACTGATTTATTATACTCCGGCGGATTGCCTGCCGCTACAATAATCCACCCTTCCGGCACTGCCTGATTGCCAAAGGTCTTGCACTGTAAAAACTGCAACATGGTAGGCGCTAACGTCTCCGACACGCAGTTGATTTCATCAATAAATAAAATTCCCTCTTTTAACCCGCTGTTTTCGATTTTCTCATAGACGTTGGCAATAATCTCACTCATGGTATATTCCGTCACGGAATAACTTTTTCCCTGGTACACTTTTTCCCGGATAAAAGGCAGTCCCACCGCACTCTGTCTGGTATGATGGGTAATGGTATAAGCCACCAGCCCGATTTTACACTCCCTGGCAATCTGCTCCATAATCTGGGTTTTCCCAATGCCCGGCGGCCCCATCAGAAGAATAGGACGCTGTCTGACTGCCGGAATTTTATACTCTCCCGCCTCATTCTTCGCCAGATAAGCGGAAACGCTGTGTATTATCTCTGTTTTTGCCTGTTTTATATTCATTATATCAATAAATCCTTCCGTTGCATCTGTGTTATAACGGGAAGAATGTTGTTTTTACATTCTTCCGGACGAAAATAAGTTTCAAGTCTGCATTCTTTGCAAACACAGGAATAAGTTTATCCTGTCCCCCTATTATAGGCAGATTCTCGCAGGAAATCAACGACTTTCGATTCCCGCAAAAAATGACTGAATGCCGTTTCCGGAACCACTAATAAAAAGTGAATCATCACCTTCTCTGCTCCCATCACAGTCCCCGCTTTTCTGCTCCCAAATCTACTCAAATTCCTCCGGCTCTAACTTTACCCGCATTGCCCAGGGCGGCACTGCTTCTTCCTCAAATTCCTCTAAAAACAGAAATGCTGTCCGGTACTCCGGTCTTTTCTTCGGATAAGTCCCCTTGCCGTCGGTAAAATAAAGCAGACCTCCCAGATTCTTAATTTTTCCCTGCTCTATCAGCTCACCCACATAAGCAAATACCGGGCGAAAATCCGTAGAACCACCGCCTAACACCGTAAATTTCTGCAGCAGCCGCTCCATATCCTGTTCCGTCTCCACCACTTCGTCCTGCCGCACCTGGTTATCACACTGCAAAATCCGCACCTTAAATTTCTGAAAAAAACTGTTTTTCTGGTTTAAAATATCGAAGGTTTCCCGCAGAAAATGTTCCACCAGTTCCCCTCTGGTGGAATAGCTGGTGTCAATGGCTATCACAAGTTCCTGTATTTTCCTGCTCTCCCGGCTCTCAAGGGGTTCAATCAGAGGCATGTTTTTATAGAGGGAAAGCCCGTAGGTATAATAGTTCATATCGAACTCATCCGGGTCTAGCTTCATTTCCTCCCGCAGCACCGTAAAACGCTGCAGAAAATCCCGGTAGCTTCTCCTGCTCTTTGCCGCTGAAATCTGTGCTGCCAGCAGTTCCTCCCCCTCTTTACTCTCGTCTCCCCGCTGCTGCTCCATCCGGCTCTGCCTTGCAATTTTATCCCACTTCTTTTTCTGCTCTAAGGCGGACTGCTGCCTCGCCTGGCTGTCCTCCCGCTTCGGCCAGTAGCAATGGTCGTCGGTATAAAATTCCCTTTCTAAGGCTTCTAATTCTTCCGGTTCTTTTTCTTTTAAAAAGCGGTAAATAACGGCTGCTGAAATTCCTTTTTTCTGTTCCTCTAATTCCCGGTAGATGCTTTGGCGCAGCCAGCTTAAAATCCGCTTTGTGCAGGGCTTGTCTAACCTGTCTATGGTGTATTCCGCTGCGATGTCGCAGGCTAAGTTCCACCTTCTGCGCCGCTCGTCGGTCTGCTGTTCCGGGGCTATCCACAGATGAGAGAAAATGCAGTGCAGTATGGTGTGGAGATAGGCGCGGTCTAAATAAGGGGCGTTGGTCTTAAATACACGCAGAAGCTGTTCCGTGGAAAAATACAGGTAAGCGCCGTCTGTGGCAAATGCTTTTAAAGCAGGGTCTGCTTTGGGTGTCAGTGCTGACAGGGCGATGTCTAAAAATCTTAAGTCCATATAGATTTCATTGCGGAGGAAGGAGAGGATTTTTAGGGACATTTCTTCTTCCCATTCGGTTTGGGTTTGTATGTGTGGCATTGATTTTCCTTTCTGCTGCTTTCAAATGTGTCTTTTTCCGCAGGGATTTTTCACAAATTTTGAGGTGCTATTGCACGGTAAATCCAGTCCATTCTATATGGTTGTATTGCATAACATCATCTGCTTTTTTCATACCCAGTTTCTCATAAAATGGAATGGCATTTTCATTCGCTATCAGATATACGGCAATGTTCTTTTCACCGCCGGCTTTCTCATGTGCAAGCTTCATAAGCCGACGACCAATTCCCTGTCCCTCATAATCTCTGTCAACTCCTAAATCTGTTATATAAAGCCAATACACGTAGTCTGTTAATCCGAATAGAACCCCAACGATGAGACCAGACTTATTTCTTGCAACAAGGCTTATTGAAACATTGTTTACAAGCTTAGCTATTCTTTCTGCAAACCGTTCCTTTGGATATTGTGAGCCTAAATCTGTCCTTTTTAAAAAATCAATATATTCCTCTGCGGTTATTCGTTCTTCTTTTATTTCTATTTTTTCATTCATAAGGCATTCCGTTTCTGCTATGATTATTTTATTCTCCATGCCGCACTCTCCTTAAACATAAGCATCTTAGATTTATTTTTTTTTGCTAACTTATCAATAACGTCTTTACCTGCATATTCCACAGTTCACCTTGCAAACCGGAATTTGAAGTTATGGATATATTTTGTTTTTTATTCTTATACTTGCCTCTATGTGCATAATCCAATGTCTTGAAAATGGCATTTGAAGCAGTCCTCGAATATCTTTGCCGCACCAATAATCAATTAACCAAATTGCATTTTCATCTTCGCTAACAACATTTAATGATTTTAGAAGTTCTTTTTTATCATCTGTTATATTATTTTTCATTTCATTAAAAGACAAATTCTGTATGATATTTTCAGTACTTGCTTTTACTTCCTTGATATAGGAATACAGTTCTTCCAAATTTAATCGTCTTGAAAAATCTGCAATCTGTTGCTTTACAAGTTCATTACCCGTTGTGATAATTGGAGCATTGATACGCTCTTGATAGCTATTTCTAAAGAAAACCTGTTCATCTCCATTTATCAAAGTATGTGCAACAATATCTTCAATGCGAAAAATATGCCATAGAGAATAAGCAATCGTCTTACAATGATAGCCATGTGCATTTATAAAAGGAATTGCGTTGAAATCTTCTCTGCTTAATTCATCATTGAAAGAAACAATCGTATTCATCAACTGATTGCGTAAATCGAATAAAGTTTCGACACCTATTTGAAATGTGTCTTTTTTCTTTATCTGATTTTGCATTGTTTTGTTTCGTTCAGACCATTCCCTATTCACTGCATACCACCTCCACAAATTCCGATTGAGATTTCACCTGTTTTAAGAGAATTAATAACTGTTATATTTTGTTATCAAATATTACTTTATCTGTATCCATGCTGCGTTACCTCTCCTCTGTATTTTTCAAATAAATGGTACTTCTCGCTGCACCTGCTTTTCTCAGCCAATCTTTTTCAATCATCGACTGTAAAATAACCCGTGCTCTACGCTGTTTCAAATTAAGAAGTTCCATCACCTTATTTGTTGTTATGGAACCATTTTCCAGCACATATTTATAAATGCGTTGTTCCTGTTCACTATCCGGCATTTTATCGGCACTATTCGGCACTTTTGAAGTATTATCCGGCATTTTATCGGCACCATCCGGCACTTTTCCGGCACTATCGGGGTCATTGAGGTCACTACCCCGGTCAACGGTATCATTGATTTGACCTCGATAAATGTTGATACGCAAATCAATCTCGCCGCCAATAAATTCTGGTTCCCGAAGTCCGGATTTCTTTACTTTTCCAATGTTTCTCGGAATACCGCTTCCCAATGTTCGATTAAATTCATATACGAAAACGCATAAGCATTGGACGGATACCTAACCTCTTTCATTAACTTTCTGTTCCCGAAGGAACCTCCAATAAGACATTATTCCATATTTTGACTATATTCTTGTTTCAGTTCATCTGCCAAATATGCGTCACTCATGCAGTGCATATCCGATACGCCGTCCCGTATCAGCTGATAAACCTCGGAATGATAGAAAAAGTTCAGCGCCGCATCCAGCGAAAGTCCCTGCTGTTTTGCGAAACACTCAATAACACGGCTATATTTTTTCTGAAGCAAAATTGGATTTGCCATCATAGTCTTTCACTCCCTTCAAAATGCAGCAAAGACAGTGCTTTTTCTGTACGAAAACAAATTTGCAGATTCGGTTTTTCATAACGCAACCGATTGAGAGCTTCTGCTTTATCAAT
>JAGAIK010000530.1 GCA_017626625.1 Roseburia sp. | reverse complement strand
TCACCACGATAATATCATTCACTACCTCTATCGCCCCATCCTCCGGATAACTCGGCATATTTTTCACTTCCTCCGACTCCATGAGCACCTTCGTCTCCTCATACCCGCAAATCGTCGGTGCAAACCCCAGATACTCAATAATAATATGGATTCTGGAAAAGGAATTAACATTAGACTCCGCCTTCCCGTTAATTCCAAACACCGGTCCCATAAGACTGCCCTGATTATTGGTAGCGTCCTCAATCGTATCCCCCACAAACGCCACCGGAAGAGAATCCTCATACCCCTCCACGCTCTTAATCTGGGTAATCATAGTCTGGAAATATGCCATATCATGATTTTTCGTATACTCCAAAGACATATAGCATCCATTTCCATACCAGATATAGGTTGCCAGCATAACAAAGCAGATAATCTCTGCCACCCACGTAAACCCAACCCGCAGTTCTCCCCTGCAGTGCACTTTTCTAACGTAATAATCCGTCCATACCGCAAAGAAAATCAGAAGATATACCACCGCATATCCCATCAGTGTGTAGGTCTGGGCGTCCGGCGCCATGATATACACCAGAAACATTGCCACCGGAAAAGCTAAAAATCCGGCAGCCATGAATGCTTTTTTCAGCCAGTCTCCCTTTTCAAACACCAGCAGCAACAGGGCGCTTACCGCAAAAAGCCCCATCACAAGCCAGTAGCAGACTCTTAAGACTCCTGTGGCATTCAGCACCAGCACATTGTCATTGCCAAGGGCAATAAAATCCCGATAGCAATGTTTCACCGCAGACAAAAACTGCCGCAGGGTAATCTGCCCCATACTTGCGCCACCCTGGTAGCTAATCATTTCCACGCCGTTGACCTTTAATACCACCATATTGATGAGAAAATAGACCACCATGCCTGCCGCCAGAACTCCCACATAGCGCAGCGCCGTAAAAAATATGTTTTTCCATGTCCTGTTTTCCTCCCGGAAAGCAGACAGCAAAATCACGGATATCACAAGAAGGCAGACAGCATTGGGGAAATATGCCTGATAAATCCCCAGAGAACACGCCAGCAGCAGAACCGCCCCTATATGCGCCGGAATGCTCTTCGGATAACGTATCACAAAATAAGCCGCCAATACGCTGAATAAAATGCCAATGGCATAAAATACCGACGTAAACATATAGAAAAACATGCAGACCACCGAGGGAAATACCACGGTAAAGCCGCCGATAAATGCCGCCAGTATCCAGTGGCTGACCTGAAACATTTCTGCAATCAATGCTGCAGACACCGCTAACAGCAGCAGGGAAAGCAGCCCGTTTAACAGTGGCAGGGAATAGACGCCCCCGGTATATTTCACCAGGATATCCCCCATCCATTTTAAAAACCATCTTCCCTGCTCCACGCTGGCTCCGTTTCCGCTGGGGGTGTTGGCTAATTCGTCATAATTGTACAGCTTGTTGGTAAACTGATAAAGATGTGTCATAAGACCAAAAACAACAGCAGCAAAAAAAGCGGTTTTTACTGCTGTTGTTTTCTTTTGATACCAATCCTTGATATAAAAATCGGGTGTTTTTATCGATGCCATTTTCAACATTACTCCTTTTTCCTCTCATTTACAGCCGTTCTCCAAATACCATTGAGCAGTACTGCAATTACTAAAGATTTTACTGAAAAAAGGGATATCTGTCAAATTGAATCGGTACTAGACCATTTCGTAGGGTAAAAGCTCCGCCAGATAATTTTTCTGCCGCAGCGCTTCTTCGATTTCGTCTAAGATTTCCTCCGACTCCGCACTGATTTTATGAAAATGATAGCCGGAAGTGACATTTAACAGGGAGGTGGATTTTCCTGTCTTTAAATCATTGACAAACTTCGCCACGTCCCTGCGGTTTTTAATCTCCAAGGGAGCGTCTAACATGCCGTAAACCCGGTGATTTACCATGACATTTGCCACACTGCCGCCTAAATCAACGATTGTCGTCAGTTCGTCCTCCACCTGCTCGTTGGTGTGGCAGACCTTTATGACCCGGTACAC
>JAGAIK010000529.1 GCA_017626625.1 Roseburia sp. | reverse complement strand
GCATGGCTCCCAACGGGATAAAGAAAAAAGTCTGCCACTTATAATATAATCCCAGCGCTGTGACCGCCTGGTCGGAGAAAGTTGACAAAATCAGATTCAGCCCCAGTATGTAAAAGGTATATGCCGACTGCATCAGAATATTCGGTATCCCCAGACGGAAAATCTTTGCGATATGCCGGGGATATACCTCTTTGGCGGGAGATTTTCGATACCCCTTTTTCATGACAATAAGCGCCGCTACAATCTGTCCTGCAACCGTTGCAGCCGCTGCACCTGCGATGCCGATTTCCGGCAGACCAAACATACCAAAAATCAGCAGCGGGTCCAGAATAATATTGGTCACTGCACCGACAATCTGAGCAATCATCGGTGTTTTCATATCGCCGTTCGCCTGCAGCACCTTTGTCCAGATGCTTTCAAGGAAAAGTCCGAAGCTGAACACACAGACAATTCTGCCGTAGGTGATTACATCTGAAATAATTGCCGAATCGCTGGTGGACATTCTGGCAAAGGCGGGAATAATGCACCAGCAGACTACCGAAAACAAAGCCCACAGGACAACAGCCAACGGTGTGCCGACACCGGCATACTCATTCGCTTTCTCCTTTTGTCCCATACCCAGCTTTGCTGCCATAACGGTATTAATGCCCACGCCGGTTCCCACAGCGAGGGCAATCATCAGAAGTTGTATCGGATAGATAATGGACAGGGCTGTCAATCCAGAATCCGAATATCTGCCCACAAACAGGCTGTCTATGATATTGTAAAGCGCCTGTATGAGCTGTGCTAACATGACGGGCGGCGCAAGTCTGAAAAGTATTTTACTTATTTTTTCCGTTCCAAAAAATTCTGTTGTTTCCATAACCATATCTACCTCTCAAAAATCCTCAAACGTATACCGCTCCGCCGCTGTCTTCGCAAAAAACTCCTGTTTCATATGCAGAAGCGCCGCCGTTCCTTCCGCCCACTCCATCGCCGCCGCTGTCTGTATTGCCGCCTCTAAGCTGCCCTGCAAAAGCAATTTCTGTTCACAAAAATAACGGATATCCTCCAGCCTTTTTTCCCTGGTCAATTCTTCTGCAATGGCTCTGTCATGCGCTGTAAAATAAGCTTCATAAAGCTGTTTCGCCTGCCCGCTCATCTCCACGGGATAACGCAGCCTTGTCACCGTTATTTTCCGCAGAGTTTTATCATTTTCCTCTGCGCAGGCTTTCGGAAAAATGGTATCATACTGCATGAGCTGAACCATCCCGTCTTTAAAGCACTGCCTCGCCCGGAAGCCTTCTCCCTCAATATTTCTTCCAAACAGATGTGCCGGGGCAATCTCATCATAGCTCTCATAATATTCCGGGTAAAATACCACTGCCTCTACACCGGATTTTCCACAAAAGGTCACTTCCATGTCCGAGGAAATCTGGCTTAAAATCTGACGAATGCCGCTTCGCTCCCCAACACCGCAGCGAAGAAAAATCTGCCCGAATTTCCGGCAGTTCATGAAGGCGTCGCTGCCTACCTGCTCCATTTTCTTTCCCATGGTGATTTTTTTCAGAGAGGTGCAGTTATAAAACGCCAGATTGCCGATTTTCTCTAAGGTTTCCGGCAAAACGATTTCTTCTAAATAGCTGCCGGCGATTGCCGTCAGAATCGGTTTTTCCGGTCGGCTCATTTCCCCAGCAGTTTCCCAATGGACAAATGGTTTCTGTTCCGTTTTGCACAGCACAGTTTCAAAGTAGATTTCTGGCAGACGGCAGTTTTCCGCAAAACAGTATGCTCCAATTTCCGTCACGGGAAACCCTTCCACCGCTCCCGGCAGGATAAGTACCGGCTCACTGCCGGATACCCGCAGGATTCTTGCGGTGTTATCTTCTGTTTTCTCCCAGAATATCCGAAGATATTTGTTCTGTTCCATCATTTTCTCCACTTACTCAAAATTTTTCTATGTCATCTTTAAATATTTCTTTTCATAGAGCGTCAAAGGAAACTGCCGATAACCTGCATGAACCTGTTTTTAGGCAGTACCTTTTTTAACTTCCTGTTTCTATATTATAAACGAAACAAAAAACCTATGCTATACTATATCCCATCTTCCTGTTTTCTGGCAAGTTCCTAACAACAATTTTTCTGAATTTGTTCATTAAATATATTTTGCCGAAAAGCGCTGGCTTTCCCCTGTAAAAATTCTGCAGAAACATCGGATATTTCGGGCATTCTAAAAATATGCAAAGTACAAAAAGAAGTTGCGAAACCACTGTTCCACAACTTCTTTCCCATCACGCTCATTCCTCTGAAAACCCTTTTTAAAAATTTTTCAATATTATCTTTTGCATATTATTTTTCAGGAATTACCTTTCAAGAATTGCCATTCTTGCATAATCCACACTGCCCGACGACATACTGAACTCATCTAAACCGTACTCTAACAAGGTCGGAATGGCACGAACATCGCCCGCCATTTCCCCGCACATACCCACCTTGATATGCTCCTTATGTCCCGCCTGAATAATGTGTTTGATGGCACTTAACACCGCCGGATGAAAGGAATCATACCGTGAAGCAATCTTTTTATTTCCCCGGTCTACTGCCAAAAGATACTGGGTCAGGTCATTCGTTCCGATACTGAAGAAATCCGCTTCCTTTGCAAATTCTTCGGCGAGAAGAACGCTTGCCGGCGTCTCCATCATCATTCCCACTTCAATATTTTCGTCAAAGGCAATCTTTTCTTCCCGAAGCTGTGCCTTGCATTCCTCCACTAAGGCTTTTGCCTCTTTCATCTCCTCTAAAGAAATCATCATCGGAAACATAATTCTGATATGTCCAAAGGCGCTTGCCCGCAGGATGGCCCGAAGCTGTGTCTTAAACATCTCCGGCATATCTAAGGAGATACGGATGGCGCGCCAGCCTAAAAACGGATTTTCTTCCGGTTCAAACTCATAGTACGGAAGTTTCTTATCTCCACCGATATCTAACGTCCGGATGGTCACTTCTTTCGGACACAGCTCTGCCGCTTCTTTATAGACCTTAAACTGTTCTTCCTCTGTGGGGAAATGATTTCCTTCCATGTAGAGAAACTCTGTGCGGAACAGTCCCACACCGTCAATATTTTTATCTAATGCCTGCTTAATTTCTTCCGTATTTCCCACATTCACACACAGGTAAATACGCTTTCCATCGGCAGTCACCGGCTCTGTCTGGCGGTAGCTCTTTATCTTTTCTAATTCTTCTTCCTGCTCTCTTTGCTTTGTGCTGTAGGTTTCCCTGATTTCCGGTTCCGGGTTTACATAGATTTCTCCTGTCTGGGCATCCATACAGATTTCGTCTCCATCTGTCACCTCATCTAAGATGCCTGCAACACCCGTCAATGCCGGAATCCCATAATTCTTTGCCATAATCGATACATGGCTGGTAACGCCGCCCTCCTGGGTGATAATGCCTTTCACTATTTCCGGGTTCATCTTCACCGTATCGGAGGGGTACAAATCTCTGGCAATCACAATGACAGGCTCTGAGATAGCGGAAAGGTCCTGTAACTCCGCGTTTTTGCATTTGAGCAGAAACCGTTTTCCGATGTCCTGCACATCCGCAGCACGTTCTCTCATGTATTCATCGTCCATCTGGCGGAAAATCTCAGCAATCTCTTCTACCGCTTCCGTAATTGCTACCTGAACATTCTTTTTCTCGTCACGGATTTTCCCTTCCACTGCATCCTGTAGTGTAAAATCATCCGCAATTTCCATATGCGCCGCAAAAATCGGATTCTCTTCGGACAAGGTCTCCAAATCCTTTAAAACCGCAGCCTTTACCCCCTGAAATGCCGCAATTTCCGTATGTAGCTGCTGCTCACTGATGGTATAGTTGTCCGGTGACAAATCCACCTCGCTGTACACATACGCCGGAGCGATTGCAATTCCCCGGGAAGCCGTTTTCTCCACAGTCAGTTTCCTCATACCCTCACCTCATTCTAACCTTTTCCTATTCACCTAATCCGCTTTGAATCAGTTTCGTCAATTCCGCTAAATCCGTTTCTTCCGTCGGTCCGTCACAAACCAGTTCAATCTCTGTACCGCACTTAATAGCTGCTGCCATCAGATTTAAAATACTTTTCACTAAAACGGTCTTTTCTCCCACGCGGATGGTAACCTCTGATTCGCATCTGGAAGCTGCCTTTGCCAAAATTCCTGCCGGTCTTGCATGAATACCGGAAGGGTTTGTGATTGTTAATTTTGTTGATACCATAAATAAATCCTCCTTCATTTTACGCTATTTTTCGCTGCTTTTCTTCCCTCAGGCAGTTCCATTAATTAAAATCTACTCCGAAATGGTCAAATAAAATCTTCTCTGCCTCCGCGTTCCACATGCCCCGGTTTTTCTTGCAGGCAGCATCTAATTTTGCAAACAGCGGGTCCGTTTTTCCAAGTTCTTCGAAATCATCAATGGCAGTGAGGGGCATATCAAACTGGGTATAAGTTAATTTCTTGCCTCCCGGAATTTTCGGCAGATTCAAGGTTGCCTCTGCGATACTGTCAATTCCGCCCACGTGGGTCACCATAACCGCCGGCTCAATTTTTCCTGCTGCCGCTAATTTGTTTGCTTCTATCAGGTCATCATTGTTGCCTCCGGTGGTACCTAAAATATGAGAGCTGGTATAATGTGCATTATAAAGGTTAATCTCTGCCTTAAACTGATTATCCGTAGGTCCCGCAAAGAAGTTCATGCAGCCGTCAAACGCGAGAAGTCTGTCTCCCATTTCAGCCACCTGACGATTTGGAACATAGACAAACACATCGTCATACCCGTGTCCCTCTGTCAGCGCCATCAGTTCTTCCTCCGGATTCTCCATGGCAAGGGTATTCACATAGTGAAGCTCCACGCCGTTCTCCTTTGCCTGTTCAATGGTAATCATTTCCTTCGCCCTTGCGATACGGTCATCACTGATATCGGTCACTACGATTCTCTTCGGACGGTTCTCAAACTGAATGCCGTAGCTTACAGCCCCAAGTCCCATGGGACCGCAGCCGCCGAGAATAAGGATATTGCCGCCCTCTTTTGTTCCCATGGCATGTTCATAATTCCGTTTATTGGTGTGATAGTTTGCATGATAGCCGCCGATAATACAGCTCATAGGCTCTCCAAGGGAAGCTTCAAAAAAGCTGTCTCCCTCGTAATTCATCAGGCATCCCAATTCCATAACTTCGTGAGGGATGACGCAGTAAGTACATGCTCCGCCGAAATATTCATAGGAATATCCCGGAGATGCCAGGCTTCCCTTATAATTTAACGCCGGCTGCTGGGCAAATTTCTGTCCCGGATGAAACTGGTCCTGCCATTTTGCTCCAACCTTTACAATCACACCTGCAAATTCATGGCCGATAATAATCGGGTTGGTGTCAATATTCTGGGGCGCTCTCTTATGCTTTTTGCCCTGCTCTACCAGTTTATAGGTAGACATGCAGATACTGTCGCTCATAACCTTTACTAAAATTTCATCATCCTTAATCTCCGGAAGTTCAAACTCCTCTAATCTTAAATCTCTTGTTCCATACATTCTGACTGCCTTTGTTTTCATTTTTTATTCCATCCTTTCTTCGCTACAGGCATATACGCCTGCTTCAATTTTTTTACTGTTGCCTGCTCCATCGGGCTATCCAACGGTTCTAATTTCTAAATTTCTTCCACTGTAACCTGTTCCATCAAGGTATCCACCAGCTCTCTTGAAGGCGGCTTCGTTCCGATTGTGGTAACTGCTCCGGCAGAAACTGCCATACAAAGCTTTACGGTTTCCTCTGCCGACAGCCCTTTATCCCAGGCATAGGAGAGACCTGCCACCATGGCATCCCCTGCTCCTACGGTAGAATGGGCTTTTACATTCAGTCCCTGACATTTTACCTTGAAGCCATTCTCTAAAAAGATTGCACCGGATTTTCCCATGGAAACCACCACTTTTTCAATCCCTTTTTCTGCAAGCTTTCCTGCAATCTGCACGATTTCCTGCTCGGATGCCACATAATCAAGTCCTGCATACTGCTCTAACTCCACACGGTTCGGTTTGATAATGTCCGGTCCTGCCTCTAACGCTTTTGTAAAAAGCTCTCCGTCCGCATCTAAAAGCACCTTTGCGCCTTTTGCGTGAACCATTTCAATCATCTGGCGGTAAATTCCTT
>JAGAIK010000528.1 GCA_017626625.1 Roseburia sp. | reverse complement strand
TTCCTCGCTTATTCGTTATATTGAATAAAAACGATTGATTTCATAAAATAATTATAGTATATATATACAAAAAACACAACCAGTTTTTCTATATATTTATCATTTTACAAGAAATGACAATCAAACGGCAAAACCCTCTAACATTTCGTTCATCAGCAGGTAAAGATTGGATTTTCCGTCTGCTTTCAGCACGATGGAAATGATGGGCTCTCCCGACGGATTTTTAGAATACAGAACCAGACAATAGCCGGCAGCCCCCGTAGTTCCCGTTTTTCCGCCGATAATCTCAAAGCCCTCCGGCGTCCGATAATGTCCGGTGAAATACTGGTTTGTATTTTCCCAGGTGTGGGTCACCGTATTGCCCTCGGCGTCTAAATAAGAGACGTCATAGGATTTGGTGCTGATAATATCCACAAAAGTTTCATTTTTCAGTGCTTCGTTAAAAAGCAGGTATAAATCGTAGACGGAGGTATAATGGTTTTCATCCGGCAGACCGTTGGGATTGACAAAATGGGACTGCACGGCGCCCAATTTTGCGGCTTCCTGGTTCATCAGCTCTGCAAAGGTATCCACATCGCCGGAAATATGCTCTGCAATGGCGATGGCGGCGTCATTTCCGCTGCGGAGCATCAGACCGTAGAGCAAATCCCGCATGGTAATCACATCCCCGGCTTTGATGCCGCAGACGGAAGAATCCGAAGCCTGGTTGGCTGCGTTTTCACTGACCGTCACTGTCTCGCTCAGGTCTGCACAGTAGGTCAATGCAATATAAGCCGTCAGTATCTTCGTAGTACTGGCGGGATACAGCTTATTATAAATGTTTTTCTGGTAAACGATGGTATTGGTTGCCAGATTAAAGGCTCCCGCTCCCTCCGCCACAAAGGAATCCGTGGTGTCGGTTCCGACCTCTGTGTCATCTGCTACACAGAGATTTTCTGAAAAATATGTATTGCTGCTGTCTGCGGCATCCGTACTAATCCCCATGCTGTGGGTGGTAGCATACATGTCATAAGGCTGAGTCAGCGCTGCCTGTTCCTTCCCGCACCCGCCTCTCAGGCAGACGGCTATCAGTGAAATCAGACAGACTCTTTTTTTATTTGTACATTTCACGCCACTCTAAATCTCCTCTGTCTAAAGATTTAATCAAAAGCTCCGCAGTGGCAAGGTTGGTTGCCAGCGGAATATTATGGGTATCGCAGATTTTTACCACATTGTTGACATCCGGCTCATGGGATTTCGGTGTCAGCGGGTCACGCAGGAAAATGACAAGGTCGATTTCGTTGTGTTCAATCTGTGCGCTTAACTGCTGTGCACCGCCTAAATGCCCTGCCAAAAATTTATGAATGTTTAAGTTCGTAACTTCCTCAATTAATCTGCCTGTGGTTCCTGTGGCATAAAGTTCATTTTTGCAGAGAATCCCCCGGTATGCTATGCAGAAATTCTGCATTAATTTTTTCTTCGAATCGTGTGCGATAAGTCCAATGTTCATGTTTGTGGTCCCCCTGTTGTATTTTTAATATTTTTTAGGCTGCAGTCCGACATTCAGTACCAGACCGATACCTATATATAATGACCATAGTGATGTAAGTCCATAGCTCACAAACGGGAGCGTAACTCCGGTATTCGGCAAAAGTCCGGTAGCAACGCCGATATTTACGATGCTCTGAAATCCGATGAGAGCCGCCATGCCGCAGCAGATGAGCTTCCCGGCTAAGTCTTTTGCTTTTCTAGCAATAAATATACACTCAATCGAGATGAAAAGCAAGAGAATTATAATGACGGAAGTGCCGATAAATCCAAGTTCTTCCCCTGCTACCGCAAAAATAAAATCGTTCTGCGGCTCTAAAATAAAGTTGCCGTTTTTGACAGAGGTAGCATCGGTATTGTTCAGTCCTTTACCCCATAAAAGACCGGAACCGATTGCCATAATGGAGTTTTGCTGCTGGTAAGCTAAATCCGGATAATCATCCGGATAAAGCCATGCCATGATACGTCCTATCTGGTAAGACTGGATAAAAGGAATCTTGTCCTGGATAATCAGCGTCATGCCGATTAATGCCGTCGGAATGCAGACCACTAAAACGCCTGTCACCAGCTTGTAGCTGATGCCTGCCACAAAGAGAAGTGCGGCAAACACCAATGCGGTGACAATGGTTGTGGAAAGGTCCGGCTGGGAAACAATCAGCCCTAAGGGCACTGCGGCTAACACCAGCGAGGAGAAAATTACCTTGGGCGTATTGATTTTTTCCTCATATTTCATCAGGTAATAGGAAAAAAACAATATAATTAATATCTTTACTAACTCCGAGGGCTGAAACCGGAACCCGCCGATTTCAAACCAGCGCTGTGCACCTTTAGTGTTGTCTCCGGCTAATATCGTCAAGACTAAAAGCCCAATGGCAAAAAAGTAAATCAGCCAGGAAAATTTCAGGATAAAATTGTAGTCTATCAGCGAAACGATAAGGGCAATCACCAGTCCGGAAACCATGCCGATAATCTGCTTTTTCTGGTCGCCGGGGCTGGCGCTTCCCACAAGCATAACACCGATGGTATTTAAGGTTACCACAAACAAAATCAGTATGAATTTATAGTTCTTTAGTTTATACATCTTTAACATACTTATTCTCTCTTTTTGTAATCCTTTAACAATACTTTGACTTCGATATTTTCCGGTTCAATCACCACATATTTGGTAATGATAGTGCCGATTTCCTGCCGTATCTGATCTAACGTTTCATCATCTAACCGCTGTTTTTCCGTTGTCATCATAATTTTCAAACGCTCTTTTGCAATACTGCCTGAATGAGTTTTAGACATTGTGTTTCCCTCCCTGTGATTATGTAGTTACATTATTTTTTGCCGCAGTGTGTTTCCAGAACAACCTGGAAAAAATACCTGTGGGTTTCATATAATCAGGAATGGGAATCTCTTCTCCGGTAATCCGCCCGGCAATGTTGCGGTAACAGCTTTCGGAAACGGTATGCTGCCCCATCACCGGAGAACCGTGGTTTTGAGCGATGATGATACTTTCATCTTCTAACACCACTCCAAGGAGCTTTGCGTCTAGCAGCTCACAGATGTCCGGCACGTCTAGCATATCGCCGTCCTTTACCATCTGGGTGCGGAATCCGTTGATTAATAAATTCAGTTCTTTCAGCTTCTGTTTTTTCAGTATCTGCAGAACACAGTCTGCATCATGGATTGCTGCAATCTGCGGCGTGGTGACGATAATCACCCGGTCGGTATCTGCTAATGCTAATTCAAAGCCCTGCTCAATCCCGGCGGGGCTGTCCACTAAAACATAGTCGTATTCCTCCCGCAAATCCGCCAACAGTTGTTTCATTTTCCCCACCTCCACAGAGCCGGGGTCTTTGGTACAGGAAGATGGAATGATGGAAAGATTGGGGAAACGCTTATCCTTGATAATCGCCTGTTTCACCCTGCACCTGCCTCTTAAGACATCCACCAGGTTATAAAGTATCCTGTTTTCTAATCCCATCACAACATCTAAGTTCCTTAAACCGATATCGGTGTCCACCAATATCACTTTTTTATCTAACAGTGAAAGTCCTACTCCGACGTTGGCAGTAGATGTCGTCTTTCCAACGCCGCCTTTTCCTGAGGTAAAAGTAATCACTTCACCCATGAAGGA
>JAGAIK010000527.1 GCA_017626625.1 Roseburia sp. | reverse complement strand
TGGGGCTTCTTATCCCCGACTTTGTCAAGAAGCTGTTCCGCCTCCTTCTTCTGCTCCTGAATCACGTTGAGGTTATACTCCATTCTATCCCGGAGCTTCTGCCTGCGTGCCACAAGATTATGGGTGATTTCCACCATCTCCTTGTGGTCTACTAAAGCCGCCGCCTGCGTTGTCCATATCTGCGGGTCATAGAGCTGGTAGTTGTTCAGAATTCTCACCAGCCTGCCGTTGAAATAGTCTAAATCCTCGCTGGTACGCTGGTATTTTTCCCGCTCCTTCACCGCTTCCATATAAAACTCCCACATCTGGTTTAATTCCGCCGAGCGCCTTACATGGTATTTTTCACAGGCATAGTCAATGGCATTGGTGATATTGACATACTTAAATTTCACCTTATTAAGCAGCGTAATGGCACGGTTAATGCTCTGCTCCGCCACCTGTATTTCCGTATTGTTTTTCATAATTTTTAAGGAAACACCGCAGACACTGACCACGGCTAAGAAAACCAGCACCAGAAAACCATAATATACGTCAATTCCGGTAAATCCCTGCACTGCCGCCAATGCCACCAGCGCCGCTATCACAATTCCCGTAATCACATACAAAAGACGTTTCAGCGTATGCTGCTGGCTGCTTAAATATTCCTTGTGCAGCAGGAAACGCGATTTTTCCCGCTCTAAATATTTCATATCCTGCTTTACCGTATCCTGGTAAGCCTCGTTGGCGGCAAGACGCCTGATGGCATCCGGAATTTCCTTTTCCTCCCGCTCTAGCTGGGCAAACTGGGCGTCTGTCAGCTTTTTGGTGGAATTTAAAAATCCATTCCGCGCCGTGTTTAGCTGCACCACGTTCACCGCAGTCTCTTCGATTTTTTTCCGCTCCTCCTCCGGCAGTTCTTCTATCTTGTGAATGTCATTCAGATAGGAGGTGACAATGCGGTACTCCGCCTTTTCATCCTCGATTTCTTTGGTGACATCAATCATCTGCTCTAACCGCTCCACCACATACTGCTCGATTCTGGTGCTGTTGCGGTAGTCCTTTTCCGTTAGGACCGTGGCATCTAATTCCTCAAACTTTGCCTCAAAGGTATCTTTCTTTTTCCATTTATCCCAAAAATGTGCTTTTTTCTTCATATTCTACAGTTCCTTCGGTATTCTTCTTTCCATTCTGCCAACAGTTCCTCCGCCCTCTCTAATCCCTGTTCTTTTACTGCAAAGGCTTCCTCTAACTCCGCTTCAAACTCCTGTATTTCCCGACTCCTGCCTGCTTCGGTCAATTCCCCGGCAAGCTCCGCTGCCTGCGCCTCACTCAAAAACCCGGCTGCCGCCTTGCGCTTAAAGCCTCTTTCATCCTTCAGACAGCGGTAAGCAAACAGACACTCCTTTAGGGATTTCGGGTTATGGTTTAACTCATAGGCATGGCTGTAACAGCCCGCCGCCTGTTCAAAGAGAAACAGCCTGGCATATGCCGTCCCCAGATTGTGCCATACGTCCCCCACAACCACCGGATTTTCCATCTTTCCCTCTTCCGGCTGTCCCAGGGTTTCCTTTAAAAGCTTCCGGTACTCATAAACGGCGGAAATATATCTCTTGTTTTCCATATAACGGTCCGCCCTTATCTTGCCGCACTCGAAATCGGTTTTATTCTCCATTTCCTGAAGCGTCTGCCGGATGCTTTTCAGCTCCCCGGCGTTAAAATAGCCCGATGCGGACAACAGGCAGAGCACAAATTCCGAGAGGGTTCCTCCCGTGTCCCTTATCTCCCGCAACTGCTGCGCCGTTTCCTTTAGCTTTAGTTCTTCTTCCACCCAGCGGCAAAGCTCTTCCTCCATGAAATCCTGCTCCATGAGATAGAGATTGTTCTGCACATAATAGCACAGTTCCTCCAGGGAATAGACATTCAAAGAAACCGTCTCTATGTAATAGGGCATTGCCGCTATCTGTTGTCTGCATAAAATCAGTTCGCCCATATTTCCCCTTTCTTACAGTGCCATAACGTACTCCCAGCTCTTATCGGAGCTTTTAAAAATCTCCCCGAAGCCCATATCCTTCATCACAATCTGCACTTCTCTGTCGGACAGGGGTTTCGCTGTAATCCGAAGCCTGGTGGTCTTTGGGGGGCGCTTCGGCAAATCCGCCAGCTCTATCTTCTCAAGCTTTGCCTCCCTGCTGTTTGGGGTCTGGAGCCAGAAATCAATCTCCGGCGTGCCGTCCAAAATGACTTCACACTCCCCCACCGTCTCATACCAGTTATCCCCGGCAGTAATCAGCGTATAAAGCTCTGTCTTTCCCAGATTGGAAACCTTTAAGCTGACATTGACCTTCATCTCATTGTCACCCATGTAGACAAACGCCCAGTCCTTCGTCCCCTCCTTCACCGCCGCCGCATAGCAGGCACCCTTGGAATAAAGGTTCTTTCCCATAAAGGCTTTTCTGCCCCTGCAGATAAAATTTAAGGACTCCTTTAACCAGCCGCCGTCAAATCCGTCCCCCACCAGATACACCGCCGACACGATATGACCTTTGAACTGCCCTGTGGCAATCTGCAAAAATGCCTCGTCCCTTTTGGTGGAATCCATGTGTTTTACGTCCTCCGCCATGGTAATCAACTGGGGCGTGGTATGGATATTCCGCTGTGCCAGACAGCAGTGGATATCATTTCCCCGGCAGTCAAAGAGGCAGACATCATGAAGCCAGAGTTCATTTTTCTGGTTATATATAAAATAATAGAAACTTTCCCGTCTGTCAATCAACGTCACCTGGTCTTCCGCAAGTCCCGCCGCCCCTGCAATCCCCAAAAACAGCTTCGTCGCCTCTCTGGAAAGCCGCTCTAGGGAAATCACCACCTTATCCGGCTGCAGCGGATTTCCCAGCCTGCCCGCCATATAAATTAATTTTTTCAGGTACAGGGCAAGCAGCTCCTTTGCAGAAAAATTCTCTCCCTCCACACAGACGGTTTCCTCTCCCAACGCCCGGGAAAGAAGGTGCTTCACCTCGTTTTCCCGCTGCTGCAAGGCAATCTTTTTCGCCTCTTCCCCGATGAACCACTGACCTAAGCCCTGCTTTTTCGCCACCACCAGAGGAATCTGGAAAATCTCGCCTCCCGCCACGGTACTCACCGTCTCCGGCTCTCTCATATTCGGTTGAAAAAAACTGACGATGGCATTTTCATCATCCATGTCAATGCCAAGATAATATTTATTTCCCATTTTCCCTCTCATATCCATATCTGCCGAAAGCAAATCTTAACTTCCTCCGTGACACGTTTTCGAAAGCAAATCAAAAACTTCCTCCGTGACACGTTTTCGAAAGCAAATCAAAAACTTTCTCCGTGACACGTTTCCTAAAGCAAATCAAAAACTTCCTCCGTGACACGTTTCATTTTGTAATAATTCTTTAATTCCCGCTTCAGCGCCTCGGTCTCCTCTAACGTCTCATGGAGCAGCAGCTCGTTTAATTTTCCATATCTGCCGCCCTCATTTTCCAGAACGCTCTGGTTCGAAATACTGCCGCTCTCCGTCACCTTCGGCTCCCCGCCGCTGTTTTCCACCATATAATACTGCACCGTTTCCCCGAAAAACAGGATAAACTGCTTCACATAAATACCATCATAAACCTCCTGCAGCTCCTCCTCCCTGTAATGGACGCCGTCAAAGCTGTAATGGAGCAGGATGCGTTTCTTTGGCTCCGCATGATACTCCACGAAAAATTTATCGTAGAGATGGTATTTTAAAATCAGCTTCTTTTCAAACTGGCGGTAAAAGGCAAAATAGATGTTTTTTCCGGTATAAAGCTCTAACAGCTCATCCGCCAGCTCCGACTGCTCCCGCTTCCGCTCCTCCTTCGCCGCAAGGTATTTTAACAAGCCTAATCTGCAGGCGTCGTTTAACTCTGCCCCGTGGCTGTAGCGCATGGTGATTTGCCAGAAAATCTGCTCCGGCACCACGGCGTCCTTTACCAGATAAGCGTGGGCAAAATAGGACAGATACGCCATGCAGACTAGCTCCCTGCCGCCCCCGGCGGTATAGCTGTCATAAATTTCATCAATACATGCCACATAATCGGTGGAATACAGCATCTGGGTGATAATCCGTTCCTCTAAATCAAAGGTATCAATTTCAAATGCCCCCGCCGCTTTCCACAGTTCTTCCATGGTCTTGGTGGCGCCGTTGTAATATTTGCAGAGGTAAATCAGAATCACGTCATTATATTTTCCCGCCCGGAAGGTACTCTCCGCAAAACCGGAAAGAAAATCATCTTCCTCAAAGCCCGCCTTCTCGATGGCATAGCTGCAAAGCGCCACCTGCGCCCCGTTTCCCAGATAATCATAGCCGTAAACCTGCACTAACCCATAGGCTTTCTCATAAAGATGTTCCTCCACTAACGCTTCTATGAGAAAACGCCTGCTCTCCGCCGTGGAAATGGCGTAATCTAACTCCAGCAGATATTTGCCCACCAGGGGGCTGTAGGCGCGTTTCAGATAATAGCGCACCAGCTCCGGCTGCAGTTTTGCCTTATAGTCCTCCGACACCTTTTCATCGGAGAGCAGCGGCAGAAAATAGGTTCCGTCCTCCTCGGAAAAATCCTGATACCCCGTCTTTCCCCGCATACGGTACAGCATATAAGAGCGCTCTGTGGCTGCCGCCCTCTGGCACCGGTCGATAAAAAGCTCCGGATTCATCAGCGGCTCATCGGTGTAATCTAAGGTTTCACAAAAACGGTTGCCATAGCTGTCCTCTATCACAAGGCAGTAATTTTCCGTGTATGCCGGAAAATACGCCGTTCCTCCCATGACATTCGCCACAAAGGGCTCTTTTAATTCCCTCTGGTAAACATAGAGCTTCGCCGCCCTGTCGGTAAAACAGGTGAATTTGTGGGTAAACAGCAGGGTAGACAACTGTTTTCCCAGTTCTTCATTTAAAGTGCCGCTCTTTAACATTTCCCCGTAAATCACCGCCAGATTATCGTTGATGTGCCCTGCCTCTATCTGCTCCATGGCAAACTGCTCCATGGTTCTCTGATATTTCTGGTAAACCTCCGGCTCCTTTTCCTTCGCCGCAATGATATTGACAAAAAGCACTGCTTTCTGCTGGTAGGGTATCTTGCTGTCGTACTGGAAATACATCTGGATGACCTTCGGCACTTCCACCACGGTTCTGCCGTCTAAAGACATCAGATAGGCTTCATACAGCCCGGTAAGACGGATTTCCTCCTTAATTCCAAGGGCATACCAGCGGTGATATTCCTGCCCGAAACGCTGGCTCTTTATCAGATAGCCGCAGACTGCCGCAAGAACTTCCTCCTTCGGGCTTACCTCGTAGCATTTCTCCAAAATCCGGTAGAGGGATTTGGAAAATTCTTTTTTTGCCGGAAGAATGTCAATGACCTGCGCCGCAAGCTCCTTCGTCAGCACATTCTGTTTTACCGCCCAATTTAAAATGGAAAGCTCAAAGTCCTCTAACTTTGTCAAGAGATAAGGGTCCTGCCAGATAAGGTAATACGCCTCCAAATAAAAATAAGGGCTCCGCTCTAACGCCATTCGCTCTTCAATGGCTTTTAACCGCTTCCCGCTGTTTGCGCAATACTCTTCTTTCACAAAGAGCAGCACCCAGAACAGCAGGGAGCTGTCGGGATTTTTCCGGAAAATCTCTTCGATTTCCGCCGTAAGCCTGTCCACGTAGGAGGGCTCCCGCTGCACCAGGGTGCAGAGATAGAGGTAATACCCCCACTCCGGTGAATCCCTGTGGATACACTGCCGCTTAAAATCCTCCATAATCCACGCCGCCTCCTGCTTCTGGCGGTTGATAATAAGCGCCTGAGCCTTCATCAGCGGATAGATGGGCTCCTCCGGCAGCAATACCGAGAGATGGTCTAAGATTTGCCCGGATTCCCGCGCCCATGCCCCAGTGACAATGCGTTTCAAACGATAATCTAAATACAGCTCCATCAACCGGGCTAAGCATTCCTGGCTGTCCCGCAGCACGGATTTCTCCGGCGTCTCCTTTTTCTCCGCCCCAGAGACGTAGACGGTAAAATCCAAATTTCCCGTAGGCAGTTCAAACCGCAGCCTGCCGAAATTCTTTCCGGCGTGCAGCAGTTCTTCCTTAATATAATAGTCAAAGGTACAGACACTTCCAATAAAATCCTCTTCCGCAAGGCGCTGTTTTTCCGGCTGTAAAAAATCTGCATCGGAGGTAACCCGGATATCCGCATAGCCCCAGGGCTCTTTTTTTAATTCCAAGGTTTCCCGGCGGGACGCCGTCACCCCGTAAAATTCCGCCTCCGTCACAGGCAGCGACACCATCACCTTTGGTTTCTTATGGCAGGCAGTTAAAAATTCTTCTATTTTCTGACCGGAGGGATTCCCCTCCCGGAGTCCCTCATAGATAAGGTGCTCCCTCTGCTCCTCCGGCTTTAAAATGTTTTTAAAATTCTTGGAATAAAACAGGCGGTATGCCTCGTCAAAGCTCTCCTTCGCCAGATTGGTAAAATCATTGAGGTTCTTTATTTTTCCGATGGAGGAATCCGCATAGAGTCTGGAAACGGACGCAACAAAAGAAAGGTTATATTCCCCCTGGTTCATAACGATACTAAACTCCCCTTTTTGAATATCCCCTTCGACTAATCCATTGCTATGAAATTGATACCGTATCCTGACCTCTTCCCCCTCAAACTGGGGCGTCAGACATTCCATTCTCGGATTGGAGGAATAAATCACCCCCCGCATCATGTTCCGGTTGGTGCTGGTGATGACAAAATCACCGGAAAAATCCTTTCCCTCTAATACCTCGATGTCTACCTTGTCTGTGGAAAAGACAGGCGACGGCTTTTCCTGTTCAAATTTTCCTCTGGCTAGCTGCTGTATCCGTCTACGCAAATTGACCCCTGCTTTTTCGTATGCTCGTTCTTGCTTTTTTATCTACAATGACTATAATAGATTATAAACCAAAATGAAGGAGTACGCAATGATAAAACACAAAGACCATTTTCACGGAAGTGATTTAGAAAAAATAGAAGAAATCTACGGCATCAAGAAAGAGGAAATCGTCAGTTTTTCCGCCAACGTCAATCCTCTCGGGGTATCTCCCCTGCTCCGCAGTGCCTTATCGGAAAAAATCGACGCCATCACCACCTATCCCGACAGGGAGTATACCTCTCTGCGGAAATGTATTGCCGCTTACTGCGGGACGGAATATGAAAATGTGATTGTGGGAAACGGTTCTACGGAGCTGATTTCCCTGTTTATTCAGATTGAGCACCCGAAGAAAGCTTTGGTGATTGGTCCTACCTACTCGGAGTATGAACGGGAAATCGCTTTGGGGGGCGGCACGACGCTCTATTATCCCCTGAAGGAGAGTGATAATTTTAAGCTGAATGTGGAGGATTTTCTTACCCACTTGAATGAAAGTATTGATTTGCTGGTTATCTGCAATCCCAACAATCCTACCTCCTCTTCTATCAAGCGGGGGGAAATGCGCCATATTTTAGATGCCTGCAAGCAGCATGATATCTATGTGATGGTGGACGAAACCTATGTGGAGTTTGCTGATGATATGGAGGAGATTTCGGCTGTTCCGCTGACGAATTACTATAACAATATTGTGATTCTCCGGGGAACTTCCAAGTTTTTTGCTGCGCCGGGGCTGAGGCTGGGGTATGCGGTGACCGGGAACCGGGATTTAATCAAGGCGATTAATACCAGGAAAAATCCGTGGACGATTAATTCTCTTGCGGTTGTGGCGGGGGAGACGATGTTTCGGGACAGGGAGTATATTGAGCAGACGAAGCGGCTGATTTCTTCGGAGCGGGCACGGATTTTTGATTTGTTGAAGAAGAATCCGGATTTTAAGGTGTACGAGCCCAGCGGGAATTTTATGCTGGTGAGGATTTTGCGGGAGGATGTGACATCTCAGGATTTGTTTGACCGGGCGATACGGGAGAAGATGATGATACGGGATTGTTCGACGTTTCCGTTTTTGGATAATAAGTATGTGCGGTTTTGTATTATGAAGAAAGATGATAACGATAGGTTGCTGGATTGTTTGATGCGATAAACGATATAGGTTGTGGTGGGGCAGCCCCTCTCTACGTTATCTAGGTGGCTATGGCTGTCCTGGCTTGCTAGGAGTACATAGGAAGAGAGGTGCGTGATATGACAGCATTTGAGACTATCTCAATTTTCATTGGAATACTAACACTGTTAGCGACCTTTGGCAGCTTGATTGTTGCGTTTCTTGCCTTTCTCGATAAGAGGAACAAGAAGAAATAAAAATGCCTATCCTGTCTGTTCCACAGGATAGGCGTTGTCCGTAAGGACAAAGTGTCTTGACTCGGAGCATCCACCTTTGGAGCGGGTGCTTTTCCTATGTCTAATATAACATAAAGGGCAGGGAAATTCAACAACTAATGTTCCTTATTATTTGTCCAGGGTAATTTTTCTGTCTTTGTAATAGTATTCTTTATCATGCTCACTGATTTCACGCATGACTCTGCAGGGGTTTCCGACAGCGACCACGTTTGCGGGGATATCCTTTGTCACTACGCTGCCGGCTCCGATTACCGTGTTATCTCCGATGGTAACGCCCGGCATAATAATGGCGCCTGCGCCAATCCAGCAGTTTCTTCCGATATGAACCGGCATGTTGAACTGGTATACCTGCTCGCGAAGCTCCGGTAAAATGGGATGTCCGGCGGTGGCAATGGTAACATTTGGTCCAATCATGGTATAATCGCCGATATAGATATGGGTATCGTCTACGCAGGTCAGGTGATAATTGGCATAAACCATCTTTCCAAAATGACAGTGATGTCCTCCGAAGTTGGCATAAAACGGTGCTTCTATGTATACACCCTCGCCGCAGTCGCCCAGCATCTCTTTTAACATTTTTGCTCTTTTTTCTGTTTCTGACGGCTTGGTCATGTTGTAATCGCACAGCCTGTCCTGGTAAACCATCTGCTCTTTCATGATTTCCTCATCGCCCGGCAGATAAAGTTCTCCGGTATGGAGTTTTTCTTTCATTTCACTCATTTTGTGTACCTCCGTGTCTCTTTTTCATGCTATAACAATATCTCTTTTTTCTTTCCATTTCTTTCAATATCATGTATAATTTTATAACAATCATCTTTATAAGAGGGAGAATGCAAGACGATGAACCAGCAGCAGGGATACTGTTCTATTTTTAATTTAGATGCTTCTGAAACCATTTCCTATAACAATCCGCTGTTTCCCGCCTATGTCCGGTACGGATTTTTATCTTGTTATCCGAATTATTCCGGCATCAGCCACTGGCATCCGGACCTGGAATTTATTTTGATTACAAAGGGAAAAATGACTTACAATGTAAACGGAGAACTTGTTGCATTATCTGAAAAAAACGGAATCATGGTGAACAGCAGACAGCTACATTATGGATTTTCGCCGGAGCATGAAGAGTGTGAATTTATTTGCGTTTTATTGTCTCCGGAATTATTACAGGGAAATCAATGGTTTTACCGGAACTATGTGGAACGGCTCACCGACAATACTGCCTTTCCTTACCTGTACCTTTCCCGGGACGGCTGGCAGGCTACCATTTTAGATAACATAAACCTGCTCTATGATTCCTTTTGTAAAAATTGCGGTGACACACCCTTAAATGATATCTTCTATTTTGAAACAATAGAATCCTTTTGCGCTGTCATGAAAATCTTATGTGAGAATCTTCCCCGTACACAGTCCGTGTCAAAAAAGGAATCTTCTGACCTGCTTTGCCTTAAAAATATGATTTCCTATATAGAAGGCTCCTTTACGGAACGTATTACACTGGAGGATATTTCTCTTGCCGGAGCCTGCTGCAAAAGCAAATGCTCTCTTTTATTTAAGAAATACCTCCGTGATACGCCCATCTCCTATCTGACGAAATACCGCTTAAGAAAAAGCCTTGTCCCTTTGTCAGAGCCGGATTCCTGCATTACGGACATTGCTTATGAATATGGCTTCGGCGGGGCAAGCTATTATTGTGAAACCTTTCGGAAATATTACGGAAAGTCCCCGCTGAAATATAAGAAAGAACAACTCGAAAAATAAGAGGGCCGCACCAGTTATCCCGCCCCTCTGTTTATCCGCTCTGTCTCCCGGTCAAACCATCTCACAGCTCCTCTGACAGCTCCGCAGCCCGGTGATGCGACACATTAAACTTTCGCAATGTATTCTGCTCCATTGCCTCCCGGTTTTCCGCCCAATAGCGGTAATACCACATATCCTCCTCCCATTCAAGCTCCGCCTCTATCTGCCAGCCGTCCCGTGCGGAAGTATTTTCCCCGTACCCGGCACTGCGCTCTTTCCCTGCAGCTACTTCTTCCTCCCACCAGGCATATTTTTCCAAAAGCTTGGGATGTTTTCTTCCATACTCCGCCACCACCGGAGCGGCGTCAGTCGAGAGACAGGCAATGTACTCATAGTCGATTGTCTCTGTCTTTCCGTTGCAATGGTTCAGGTTATAATCCGCTATCCAGTAATCCATCCGGGAAAAGGAAAGCGCCGTATAAATGATGCAGAGCGCCGCCACCGTAAATTTCAGCAGGGGAAACTCTTTTTTCAGAATGAAAACGGTAACTCCGACCATAACTACTGCAATGGCAAGCAAAGCCGCCAAGACAAAAAAACGGAGGGTTGTCAGATAATA
>JAGAIK010000526.1 GCA_017626625.1 Roseburia sp. | reverse complement strand
TGAGCATTTTTTATCTGGGGGGCTGTATCCTGATTATGCTCATGAATTACCAGGTGTTAGGGGAGGCAGTCCGTTTGATTTTTTCCTCCGCATTTACGCTTCCGGCAGCAGGGGGAGGACTGGCGGGCTCTGCCTTTATGGCTGCCATGAGAACCGGGATTTCCCGGGGGCTTTTTACCAACGAGGCGGGGCTTGGCTCCATTCCCATGACAGCGGCGACAGCGGAGACGAAATCTCCGGTGGAGCAGGGGCTGATTTCCATGACGGGACCTTTCTGGGACACCGTGGTGATGTGTGCCATCACCGGGATTTCCTCTGTCAGCAGTATGCTTGCCCACCCGGAGGCATATGAAAATGTGGCGATGGATAAAATGTGTTTTGCGGCGTTCTCCCAACTGCCTTTTTTGGGGGAGGAAATGCTGTCGGTATCCTTAGTGATGTTTGCCTTTGCCACCATTATCGGCTGGAATGTCTACGGAGAATGTGCAGCGGAATATCTTTGGGGAGAGGGCGGAAAAAAAGTGTTTCAGGTGGTATATATGCTTTTTGTCTATCTGGGGGCGGTGATGTCCCTTGACCTGGTCTGGGGATTGTCGGACTTATTTAATTCCTTTATGACAATTCCGAACCTGCTCTGTCTGTGGCTGCTGCGGAAAACCATTATTTCTGAGATTACATAAAAGGCAAAAGCCCGGATTTGTTACTTTTAGGATAGACAAACACCCGTACATAAGGCTATAATAGGGAAATGAATAGAAAAAAAGGAATGAGGTAACAGTAAGATGTACGTAATACAATTTATCAGAGGCTTCTGCATGGCATTAGCTGACAGCGTTCCGGGCGTATCCGGCGGAACAGTGGCGTTTCTTCTTGGTTTTTATGATGATTTTATCGGTTCTATCGATGACCTGATTAGCGGAAACATGGAAAAGAAAAAGAAGGCGCTGCTTTTTTTAATCAAGCTGGGGATTGGCTGGGTGTGCGGCTTTATTCTGGCTATGCTGGTGTTGGCGAATGTTTTTGAGAGCCATATCTATGTGGTGAGTTCTCTGTTTATCGGTTTTATCATTTTTGCTATCCCTATTGTTATACTGGAGGAAAAGGAGTGTCTGTCAGCGAAGAAAAGCTGCATTCCTTTCGTTGTTTTAGGTATTGTGGTGGTAAGCGCCATCACCTACTTTAATCCCACCGGAGGAGGAGAGGGTGTCAGCTTGGAACACCTGACGCCGTCCCTTGGAATTTTTGTGTTTGTTGCGGGTATGATTACCATTTCCGCCATGGTGCTGCCGGGAATTTCCGGTTCCACCCTGCTTCTTATCATGGGACTTTATCTTCCGATTGTGGCGGCAATCAAGGAAATCCTGCATTTGAATTTCAGTGCGCTGCCCACCGTATTTCTCTTTGGCTGCGGCGTCATTGTGGGGGCATTCAGTGTGGTAAAGCTGATTCGTAAGGCATTGGAGAAATTCCGTGCCCAGACCATCTATACCATCGTGGGACTGATGTTAGGCTCCATCTATGCGGTCATCATGGGTCCGGCTTCTTTGGAAAATCCGCAGCCACCCATGGGCTGGCATGAATTTTCCGTCATCGCCTTTGTGATTGGCGGAGTGATTATTTTAGGATTGCAGAAAATGAAGGATTTAAAGAAATAATCAGAGGAAGCAGTATGAAAAAGTTATTGGTATATTTAAAAGATTACAAAAAAGAAAGCGTCTTAGGACCTCTTTTTAAGCTCTTAGAGGCATCTTTCGAGTTGATTGTCCCCCTTGTCATGGCAGCCATCATTGACCGGGGGGTGGCTTTTGCAGACAAGCCTTACATTTTAAAAATGTGTCTGGTGCTGGTATTATTAGCGGTGATTGGGCTGGTGTGCTCCATCACGGCACAGTATTTTGCGGCGAAAGCAGCGGTGGGTTTTAGCACCGGGCTGCGCCATGCGTTGTTTGAGCATATTGAAAAGCTGTCCTTCTCGGAAATGGACACGGTGGGAACCTCCACGCTGATTACGAGAATGACCAGCGATGTCAATCAGGTGCAGAACGGAGTGAATCTGGTGTTGCGTCTGTTTCTCCGTTCCCCCTTTATTGTATTCGGCGCCATGATTATGGCATTTACCATTGATGTGAAAGCGGCGTTAGTGTTTGTGGTGGCAATTCCGCTGCTGTCCGTGGTGGTATTCGGCATCATGCTTGTCAGCATTCCCCTCTACAAAAAAGTACAGGGAGCGTTAGATAAGGTTCTTGGAATCACCAGGGAAAATCTGACGGGCGCCAGGGTAATCCGTGCATTTAATAAGGAAGAGGAAGAAATAGAAAATTTTAACGGGCACAATGAAATGCTGACGGCAGCCCAGGTTTATGTGGGAAAAATTTCTGCTCTGATGAATCCTGTGACCTATGTCATCGTCAACGGAGCCATCGTGGCGCTGGTATGGATTGGGGCAATTCGGGTGGACAACGGCTTTATCACCCAGGGAGAGGTGGTGGCGCTGGTCAATTATATGTCCCAGATTTTAGTGGAACTGGTGAAACTGGCAAACCTCATCATCAATATCAACAAATCCATCGCTTGCGGAAACCGGATTCAGGCGGTGCTTGAATTAGAGCCTTCCATCAGGGATACCGGCGTTCCCATATCAGAACCTTCCGCTAAGACGGCAGGAGGCTTTGCGGTGGAATTTTCCCATGTGGGGCTTACCTATGCGGGAGCCGGGGACGAGTCTTTGACGGATATTCATTTTGCGGTGAAAAAGGGCGAGACGGTGGGAATCATCGGCGGCACAGGCTCCGGAAAATCCTCCGTGGTAAACCTGATTCCCCGTTTTTACGAGGCAACGGCAGGCAGTGTCTTAGTGGACGGAAAAGATGTGCGGGAATACAGCTTAAAGGAGCTTCGGGACAAGGTAGGCGTCGTGCTGCAGAAGGCAGTGCTGTTTAAGGGAACCATCCGGGAGAATCTGGCATGGGGAAACGGCAGTGCAACGGAGCAGGAGATGGCGGAAGCCCTTCGGATTGCCCAGGCAAAAGAGTTTGTAGAGGCAAAGGAGGGAGGACTGGACTTTGAGATTGAGCAGGGAGGAAAGAACCTCTCCGGCGGACAGAGACAGCGCCTTACCATTGCAAGGGCTTTGGTAAAACGTCCGGAAATCCTGATTTTAGATGACAGCGCCTCCGCCCTTGACTTTGCCACGGATGCGGCGCTTCGGAAGGCAATCCGGGAGATGGAGGGGGAGACTACGGTCTTTATCGTTTCCCAGCGGGCTGCCTCTATCCGCCATGCGGACAAGATTGTGGTGTTAGACGACGGTGCTGTCGTAGGGTTAGGCACTCATGAAGAACTGTTAGCGGGCTGTGAGGTTTACCAGGAGATTTACTATTCCCAGTTTAAAAAAGCGGCGGGAGGTGAGCAGGCGTGAAAAAGATTGTGACAAAACAGCAGAAAACCACCATAGGGAAAGTGCTGCGTTATATCAAAAAATATTGGATGTATCTTGGACTTTCTATTTTTCTTGCGGCGGTGACGGTGGCGCTGACCTTATATATTCCCATCCTCACCGGACGTGCGGTGGATTTGATTGTGGCAAAAGGTCTGGTGGATTTTGCGGGGATTCTTACGATTTTAAAACGGATGGCAGTGGTTATCCTGCTGACGGCGGCAGCCCAGTGGGTGATGAACGCCTGCAACAATAAAATTACCTATAACGTGGTGCGGGATATCCGGAAAGAGGCATTTGATAAGATTGAGCATCTTCCGTTATCCTATATTGACAGCCATTCCTACGGGGAGGTGGTGAGCCGTGTCATCGCAGATGTGGACCAGTTTGCCGACGGTCTTCTGATGGGCTTTACCCAGTTTTTTACCGGAGTGGTGACGATTTTCGGTACACTGATTTTTATGCTTACCATCAATGTGAAAATTACGGTGGCGGTGGTGTTAATTACGCCTCTGTCCCTGTTTGTGGCGAGCTTTATTGCCAAAAAGACCTTCTCCATGTTCAAACTGCAGTCGGAAACCAGGGGAGAACAGACAGGCTTTATTGAGGAAATCATCGGAAACCAGAAGGTGGTGCAGGCGTTGTCCCATGAAAAAGAAGCGTTAGAAAAATTTGACGAGATCAACGGCAGATTGCAGAAATACTCCCTGCGGGCGATTTTCTTTTCCAGTATTACCAATCCGGCAACCCGGTTCATCAACAGCCTGGTTTACGCCGTGGTGGGGATTGTGGGAGCCTTTTTAGCCATTGCCGGAGGAATTACGGTGGGGCAGCTTTCCAGCCTCCTCAGCTATGCCAACCAGTATACCAAGCCATTCAACGAGATTTCCGGGGTGGTGACGGAGCTGCAGAACGCCCTTGCCTGTGCGGCAAGAGTGTTTGAGCTGATGGAGGAGCAGCCGGAGACGCCGGACGATTCCGATGCGGCGGTGCTCTCTCATGCCGAAGGAAAAGTGGAGCTTTCCCATGTGAATTTCTCCTATACTCCGGAGCAAAAGCTGATTGAGGATTTCAACCTTTCCGTAAAACCGGGACAGAGGGTGGCAATCGTGGGTCCCACCGGCTGTGGAAAAACCACATTAATCAACTTATTGATGCGGTTTTATGATGTAAACAGCGGGACGATTTCGGTGGACGGCATTCCCGTCCGGAAGATGACCAGGGAGAGCCTGAGAAACAATTACGGCATGGTATTGCAGGAGACCTGGCTCCGCAGCGGCACCATCCGGGACAACATTACCATGGGAAAACCGGATGCCACGGAGGAGGAAATCATCGCAGCGGCAAAAGCCTCCCACGCCCACAGTTTTATCAAGCGTCTGCCGGAGGGGTATGACACGGTGATTGCGGAGGACGGCGGCAACCTGTCCCAGGGACAGAAGCAGCTTTTATGTATCGCCAGGGTCATGCTGTGCCTGCCGCCGATGTTGATTTTAGACGAGGCGACTTCCTCCATTGATACCAGAACGGAGATAAGAATCCAGAAAGCCTTTGCAAAGATGATGCAGGGCAGAACCAGCTTTATTGTGGCGCACCGCCTTTCCACCATACAGGAGGCGGACATCATCCTTGTGATGAAGGACGGCAGTATTGTGGAGCAGGGAAACCACGAGACACTGTTAGCCCAGGACGGTTTTTACGCCACCCTGTATAACAGCCAGTTTGCAAAATAAAAAACGTCAGGCAATCTGCCTGCACAATCTAAAAACAGTTTTTTGGCGCCCGAAGCCATTTCAGAAAAAAGAGGGAGACTATCCGGTATAAATCGGACGGTCTCCCTCAATACTTTTCTTAGAGGTAATATCGGCGTAGTTTTGCAGTGCCTCCTTGTCCCGGTCTGCTAAGTGGCGGTAGAGTTCTAAGGCGCTTAGGTACAGCGGCTCAATTCCGTAGCTCTGGGCGTAGCGCACCCAGAGGGTGCAGATCAAATCCTTAAAAGAAGCATAGAGCAGGGGGAGAAAGGTATTTCGGCTGATAAATGCGATTTCATGGTTAAATTCGTAGAGCAGCCGGGCAGTCTCCTCGCAGTCATTGCAGCCCTTTAAATCGTCTAAATAGCGGTGCAGGGCGGAGATTTCCTCGTCGCTGGCATTGTCTGCCGCCAGACCGGAGGCAAGGGCAACGAAGATGGTGCGCACCTCTAAAATGGAGCGGATTTCATTGTCCCGCAGCATACCGCCGTTGTATTTCATGACGGCAACTAAGGTGTCGATGGTTCCGTTCCGGTGAAAAT
>JAGAIK010000525.1 GCA_017626625.1 Roseburia sp. | reverse complement strand
TACCAGTTTTTCCAGGCTCTCTAACCGCTCTGTCATGATTTTAATGTCCGCCTCGTAGGCAGGATCATCTAATCCTTTGTAAAGTATGTCTAATGACCATTCTGTATTCATCTCTGTCCTCTCTTTCGCCACAGTTCTGTTTTCTGTTATAGTTACGTTCCTATGTATGTATTCATCAGCTCACGAACCTGTCTCTCCACGCCCCGCTGCTGTACTTCTGCAAAAAATTCCTCTGAAAAATGCTCTTTCAGATAATCTGCCAGAAATATATTCCTCTGTTCATTTTCCATTTCCTTTAGGGAGTCCTTTTCCCCGTGCAGGTTATAATATGCCAGTGCAAAAAAATCCGGTGCCCGGAAACCGGAGGCGTCATCTAATACCGCCTTCATGTTTTCCAACTCGCTGCGGAGCATAATGTCTTTGCGGCTGCCCGGCTCACTGCCATAACCGGGCGCCATCTCCTTAAAGCAGGTGATGGTGGACTGAAAATCCATATCGTCCTGTCGGATGGAACAGTCGTGATATACCATATCCAGGGTTTCCGCCAGCGTCTTTAAGCTCTGCCGTACTTCCTGCGCCGGGCTTTCCCCCATGCAGTCTAAAAGTCTTGTAATTGCCTCTCTCGCCTGGGAAATGTGGCGGCTGGAAACTTCATAATCAGCAGAAAGTGTTCCTGCCTCCCAAATTGTTGCTTCAAATTCTCCCAGCAGGCGGTTTATGACGGCTTTTTCTCCTCCGGCGTCTATCATTTGCTTTTTTAACTGTTTGATTTCGTTTTTTAAATCTCTTGCTCTTTTTCTCTGGGCGCTTCGCTCTCCGAAATTCATATTCTACCCATACCTTCCTCCTCATGGGGAAACTGCTGTTTTCTTTCAGACGGTTTTCCTTGTGGCGGGAAGGGCTGGAGAGAAACAGCTTTTATTTTGTGTACGATAGTGTTTTAGTGTACGATATTGTATTAGTGTACTATGGTAAAATACATGATGGCTGCCAGTCCTAGTAATACGAGGAGGGCTACCGGGAGGATGGTGAGGATGGCTGCGATGGTCATGGCAAGAAAATCGCCTTTTTCTAAGTCGGGTTTTTCCTGCCGGTATTCTTCCTCCGGGGTGTGCTCACGCTCGGCTCTGCCGGCGTCGCTATCCTCGTGCAGTTTGTTCATGGCTCGGTCTATCTTTTTTTGAAATAGCATTTAGGTTCTCCGAATTAGTTTGTTTTCGATTGTTTTACGCCGCAGTGCACGCTCGAGAGCCCTTGGCTCTCTCGCTCACGGGCATTCGTCCTATCAGCCAGAGAAAAAACAAATATTTTTGTGCGAGCACAAATATTTGTTTTTCCCCTGGCTGGCACTGCTCATTGCTTACTTGTACATTATACACAAAAAGAGCAGTGTCTTCAAGGTGACACTACTCTTTTGTACTTTCTGTTTTTACTCTTCCACGCCGAGTTTATGGTGGCAGGCTACGAAGTGTCCTGGTTCTACTTCCTCGAAGGCGGGGGTGACGTTCTGACAGATTTCCGTGCAGTAACGGCATCTGGTGTGGAACTTACAGCCCTTGGGAGGATTGATGGGGCTTGGGATGTCTCCCTCTAGGATAATGGACTCTTTTTTGCTGTCAACATCGGTGGTGGGGATTGCGGAGAGCAGTGCCTCGGTATACGGATGGTACGGGTGGGCAAATAAATGCTCCGTATCACTAAGCTCCATCATATTTCCCAGATACATCACGCCGATACGGTCGCTGATGTATTTGATGACGCTTAAGTCATGGGAAATGAATAAATACGTGAGGTTAT
>JAGAIK010000047.1 GCA_017626625.1 Roseburia sp. | reverse complement strand
TGGGCACTGCCAGAACAAAGTACCTTTCCTCTGAGGTGGCAGGCGGATTCACCGGAACAGTGATGGGAATGTATGCCGTCAATCCTGAGGAAAACGGAAAAAAAGCGGCAGAATTTAAAAACCTCATCTGGAAACAGGGCACAGACAGGAGCGGCAAATCATGATTTATTTAGAAAAAATAACCTTTCCCTCCGGGGAACAGGAGAGCAGCTTTTTCTTCAGACAGCAGCGAACCTGTTACGATTCCTATTATCCCTTTCGGATTTTGCCGAAACACAGTCTGCGGCGGATTGATTTTGAGCCGGTAACCATACTTTACGGCGGTAACGGGACAGGAAAATCCACGGTGTTAAATATTATTTCCGAAAAATTAGGACTGCCCCGGGACACGGTTTTCAATAAATCCAATTTTTTCCCGGATTACCTCGCCCTCTGTGCAGTTGAAACAAGAGGCGCTATACCGAAAAACAGCAGGATGATTACCAGCGATGATGTGTTTGATTACATGCTAAATATCCGTACGCTCAACGAAGGACTAGACAACCGACGGGAGCAGCTTTTTGAGGAATATTTAGAGGCGAAATACTCCCATTTTCAGATGAAATCCATGGCGGACTATGAGCAGCTGCGAAAGGTCAACTCTGCGCGAAGCCGCACCCAGTCCAGATTTGTGCGGCAAAATATGATGGATAACGTCAGGGAGTATTCCAACGGGGAGAGTGCTTTTTTGTATTTTGCGGAGAAAATCGGAGAAAACGGACTCTTCCTGTTAGACGAGCCGGAAAACAGTCTTTCCCCGGAAAAGCAGCAGGAACTGGTACAGTTTTTAGAGGACAGCGTCCGTTTTTACGGGTGCCAGCTCGTGATTTCCACCCATTCCCCCTTTGTATTATCTATGAAATCTGCTAAAATATATGATTTAGACGAGGACCCGGTGGACGTGAAGCGGTGGACAGAGCTAAAAAACGTCCGGGTCTATTATGAATTTTTTCAGAAACACAAAGGAGAGTTTTAGAAAATGATAGTCAGGACATGTAAGGATTGTGGGAAAAAATTTGAACTGAGCGATTCGGAAATCCAATTTTTTGAGGAAAGAAATTTAACCTTGCCGAAGCGTTGCCAGCAATGCCGAAAGGCAAAGAAATTCAGGAAACAGCAAACGTATACAGAGAGCCGGCAAATCCCGCCGCAACGTGTTTCAGTAAAGGAAAAACGTTTACGGAGTATCGTGGGAGCAGGCGTCGTTCTCTTGCTATTTCTTATGTTTCTGCTGTATCATTTTAGCCCCTATTGGTATCATGACACAACCCAGGATGCGGACTCACAATATATACAATATGACGCTGCCGGGCAGAACATTGGAGATACAGACAATCATGTTACACAAAATACAGCTGCGTCGGAAAATACAGACAGCAGTTTTACCTATCAATTTAGAACGCAGGAGAATTTACAGGAACATTTTTCGAAACATGGTGCTGAATTTGGATATCAGACAGCAGAAGCATATTTAGAAGGGGCAAACAGGGTCATTGTATCTGCTGATGCCCTTCATAAATATGAAAAAGAGGATGGCGATGATGTGTATTACTTAGAAAGCACCAACGAACTGGTAATCGTCTCCACTGATAACTATATACGAACATATTTTAAACCGGAAGACGGAATCGAGTATTATAATCGACAGTAAGGATTCCGAAATTAGAAAGAGGATAAACCTATGACAAAAAAACAGCGTGCATTAGAAATCATTCTGAGATTAAAAGAGGAATACCCGGACGCCGGATGTACCTTAGATGATGACCAGGCGTGGAAACTGTTAGTCAGCGTCCGGTTAGCTGCCCAGTGCACTGACGCCAGAGTCAATATAGTGGTAGAAAAACTGTATGAAAAATTTCCCGATGTGGACGCACTAGCAGCCGCCCCCGTGGAGGAAATCGAAGAGATTGTCCGTCCCTGCGGACTGGGAAAAAGCAAGGCAAGGGATATCAG
>JAGAIK010000524.1 GCA_017626625.1 Roseburia sp. | reverse complement strand
TTCTTAGAAATCTGTTCGACAACCAGTGACACCCAGCCACGGAAGGCTGGGTGAGGTACAATGGAGCCATGGAAGGCGACTTTGTACCGGTCACGTCCCACGCCAACAACTTACAAACAGATTTCTTAGAACATCTTATCTCTGTACATCGGAACAAAAACAGAGTCTTCTTTGCGCAATCCGCAACATACACTTTAAGACCAGCCCCGTTTCCCCCCCGAATCCGGCGCCTCCCTACAAATTCAGCTTACTTCTGCGCTCTTCAAAAAACATCTCCAGATAATGCCGCAGATTTTCATGCTCTTCCTGACACAAATCCGGGTCCGCCTGCAAAAGCGCCGTCACTTCCTCCGAAGCCTGCTGTAACACAGAAGCATCCTGGTAAATATCCGCAAGGGAAAATTCCATATCCCCGGACTGGCGGATTCCGAAGAAATCCCCCGGTCCCCGGAGTTTTAAATCTTCACTGGCGATTTTAAACCCGTCATTGGATTTATTTAAAATGTCCAGACGCTTTGCCGAATCCCGGTTGTCCGTGCAGTTTATCATGATACAGTAAGACTGGGCGTCTCCACGCCCCACGCGTCCTCTTAACTGGTGCAACTGTGCCAGTCCAAAACGCTCTGCATTTTCAATCATCATGACGGTGGCATTGGGCACATTGACGCCTACCTCCACCACGGTGGTGGAGATTAATACCTGGATTTCATTGTTGACATACTGCTCCATAATTTTGTTTTTCTGCTCCGGCTTCATCTGTCCGTGAAGAACGCCTAACTGGATTTCCGGAGGGAACTCTGCCCGAAGCTTTTTAGCATAGTCTGTCACGTTTTCCGCCTCTATATTTTCGCTTTCCTCCACCAGAGGGCAGATGACATACGCCTGGTGTCCGTTTTTTACTTCATTTTCGATAAAGGCATAGGCTTTGGGACGGTAGCCTTTATTCACCACACAATTTTTTATGGGAAGCCTCTTGGCAGGCACCTCGTCCACGACAGAAATATCCAGGTCACCGTAAATGATAATGGCAAGGGTTCTCGGTATGGGGGTGGCGCTCATCACCAGCACATGGGGCTCGTAGCCCTTCTCTGCAAAGGTTTCCCGCTGTTTTACGCCGAAACGGTGCTGCTCGTCGGTAATGACAAGGGCGAGGTTCTGGTAAACTGCTTTTTCCTGTATCAGGGCATGGGTGCCGATAATCATGGCATTGGAATAAACCTCCAACGCCTCGTAGGCTCTCCGCTTCTGTCTTGCCGTCATGGAGCCTGTCAAAAGCACCACAGGGATATGTAAGCCGAAATCCTCGCACAGTTTCTGGTAGGTTTCATAATGCTGTCTTGCCAAAACCTCCGTGGGCGCCATAATGGCGGACTGATAGCCGTTATGGGCGGCAAATGCCATGGCAAGAAAAGCGATGATGGTTTTTCCCGAACCCACATCTCCCTGGATTAAACGCTGCATGACCGTTTCGGACTGCATGTCCCGCAGCACGTCCCCTAAGGCTTTTCTCTGGGCTTTGGTCAGCTCATAGGGAAGTTTTCCTATCAATTCCTCCACGAAGCCGTCCTCTCTAAATTCAAAGCCGTTAGGCTCTTTTTCCCGCTTTTCTTTCTGGTACTGCATACTTAGGATAAACAGAAAAAATTCATCGAACACCAGACGTTTTCTTGCGGTAATCAGGGTTTCCATATCCGATGGAAAATGAATTTGACGGATGGCATAGTTATACTCGCAAAGCTGGTATTTTTCCCGCATGGCGGAGGGCAGATAATCACGAAATAAATTATCGTCCTGCAGGGCGCTTCGGACGGTCTTTGTCACGAGATTGTTGCTTAAACCTCCCGTCAGCCCGTATACCGGGAGAAATACCTGCTCCATGGCTGCATACTGCTCCTGGGAATAAACCACGGGCTGCTCCATTACAAGCCTGCCGTTTTTTCGCTGTACCTTTCCATAGAAAATATAGCTGCAGCCGGATTTTAAATTATTTTTCATATAAGGCATACGAAACCAGACCAGCTCCATGGAAACGTCTAATTCTCCTATCATGGTGACGGTTATCTGCATGGTGCGCACCTTCCTCACCACCGGGGTTTTTACGATACGTCCTAATACCGCCGCCGTCTCCCCCTCCGTCACCTCGTCCACGTGCCTGATTTCGGGATACTGGATATAAGTCCGGGGATAATGAAGGAGTATATCACCTACGGTGTATACTCCTATCTTGTGAAACAATTCTTCTGTTTTCGCTCCCACGCCCTTAATTTCTGAAATTGCAGAATTACGGTTCATATTGTTTCCTCTTTTTCACTGCTTTCGGCATTTACTCTACGGAAAGTACATAGTAATAAATGGGCTGACCGCCGTAGTGCACTTCCACTTCCACGTCAGGGTAAGCCGCTTCTATCTTAGCCCCTAAAGCCTCTGCCTCTTCCTCCTTCATGTCCTCGCCATAGTACACGCTGACAATCGCAGAGTCCTCGTCAATGAGCTGTGCCATCATATCCATCACCGTCGGCTCTAACTCCTGTCCCACGGAGAGGATTCCGGTATCGCCGATACCCATATAGTCGTCCTGCTTGATTTCTTTGTCGTCAATGATGGTGTCACGGACAGCATAGGTCACCTGACCTGTTTTTACCGCACCGATTTCTGCATTCATGCGTTCCTCATTGTCCTCCGGCGTGCTGTCGGGAATATAGTTAATCAACGCCGTAATTCCCTGAGGAATGGTCTTTGTGGGAATAACGATAATCTGCTTATCCTCCGTCAGGGAGGCTGCCTGGTTGGCTGCAAGGATAATGTTTTTGTTATTCGGCAAAATAAAGATAGTCTTTGCATTAACCTTCTCAATGGCATTTAACATATCCTCGGTGCTGGGATTCATGGTCTGACCGCCTTCAATGATATAATCCACGCCAAGACCTTTAAAAATCTCATTGATACCCTCGCCGATGCTGACAGAGATAA
>JAGAIK010000523.1 GCA_017626625.1 Roseburia sp. | reverse complement strand
AGCCCTGTGGGAGGAATGGGAAAAAATCTATATTAACCTTTTCAATGAGAACCACAAGGCGGATGCTAAGGCATTTTATAAACAGCATGAGGAGGAACTGTTAAAGGGTACAGAAGTTCTTTGGGAAGAAAAGCTTTCCTATTACGACCTTATGGTGATGCTGGTAACTGAGGGCGAGGCTTCCTTTAACAGTGAGTTGCAGAACGACCCCATTGACCCGGAGAATGCAACCTTCAATACGGAATGGTTCGATTATTATGACCCGGAGCTGATGGACTGGAAAAGCAGTGAGTTCATATTTGTGGGGGCAAATGACCCGTCCCTTGGGAAGAACAAGAAATCAGACACCAGCTCTATTATCAACCTGGCTTTGTCATTAAAAACAGGCTACATGTATGTAGTAGATGCGGATGTGGAGAAGAGAAAACCGGATGTGATTATTAAAGATGTCATAGAACTTTCCCGCCGATTAAAGCGGGATTACCTCAAAGGATTTTATAAATTTGGGGTAGAAACGGTACAGTTTCAGTATTTCTTCAAAGACGTTATGGCGAAGAAATCAGTGGAAGAGGGAGAGTACATTCCCATTGAAGAAATTCAAAGCAGCGTGAATAAAATGCTCCGCATCGAGTCACTGCAGCCACTCATTAAAAACAAGTATATTAAATTTAATCGCAATCATAAGACGCTCTTGAAACAGTTGGAGGAGTTCCCTATGGGAAGAAATGATGACGCCCCGGACGGGCTTCAGATGGCAGTGCAACTGGCACAGAGTATTAAGGGAGTTGCGGTAAAGATAGGTTATAAAAGAGTTGCTAAAAGAAGGTTTCAGAAGGGAAAAGGGGCTTATTGACAGGAGGTGAGAAAAATTGTCCAAAAAGAAGAAAAAGAAAGAGAAAGCGGAGGCTTTCAATCCGGAACTGGATACCGGGAGAGGGAGACCCGTGACCGCAAGGGTGGCAGCCGGGGACATAAATGACAAATTTTCAACCTACCCATCTAATGGGCTTACCCCCAAGCGGTTAGCCCGGATATTCCGAGCGGCGGACGAGGGAGATGTCCGGGAGCAGATGGAACTCTTTGAGGAAATGGAGGAGAAAGACCCACACCTGTTTTCACAGCTTCAGACGAGAAAACTGGCGGTGACAGGGCTTGACTGGGAGGTGCAGCCCTTCAGTGAGGACGAAAAGGATAAACAGATTGCAGATTTTGTCAGTGAGCAGTTAAAGTCCATTGAGAATCTGGATGACAACTTCATCGACCTTCTGGATGCCATTGGAAAAGGAATCAGTGTCCTGGAAATCGAGTGGGGCGTGGACGAAGCGGGCTTCAATGTCATTGAAAACATGGAATATATTCACCCCAAGAAGCTGAACTGGGATTCTGTGACAGATGAAATGAAAATCTGTACGAAGGAATATCCTTCCGGGATTTCATTTCCAAAGAATAAATTTGTGATTCACAGGTACAAGGCGAAATCCGGACACGCAAGCCGGGCTGGAATTCTCCGGGTGGTGGCTTGGATGTACCTTTTTAAAAATTATGACATCAAGGACTGGGTATCTTTTTGTGAAGTCTTTGGAATGCCGCTGCGTTTGGGAAAATATAACGCTGCTGCGTCAGAGGATGACCAGAGGGCACTGATGGAGGCGATTTACAGTCTTGGGACGGATGCTGCAGGAATCATTCCGGACAGTACCGTGATAGAGTTTATCGAGGCGAATAAAACCACCAGTGCGGATATTTATGAGCGGCTTTCCAGATATTGTGATGAACAGATAAGTAAAGCGGTATTGGGGCAGACCTTATCCTCTGATTCCGGCGGTGGTTCTTACGCCCAGGGGAAAGTACATAATGAGGTGCGCCATGACCTGACGGTGGCAGATGCGAAGGCACTTGCGACAACCATCCGGAGAGATATCATAGGTGCTCTGGTGGAATACAATTTTGGCACGGAGGCAGACCTCCCGTTTTTCACTTTTGACTGCCAGGAGGCGGAAGACCAGAAGGAAGCGGTTGAAATATTGAAAACCCTCACAGACATGGGGCTGCCTATTCCGGAGAGCCACCTTTATAAGAAATTTAATATTCCGAAGCCGGAAGATGGGGAAAAGGTGCTGCAGCCTAAGTTATACGGGGCAGGGCAGTTGCAGGCGGAGGATATGGACAGCCTGAAGAATAATGAAAACGGGGAAATCCCTGTTATGACACGAGGACTTCTTGGAATGATGTTAAAAGAAGATGGGACAGAGAGAAATGGACAGCAGGAAATTGACCGTATGGCAGCGGAGGCGCAGAAGCAGGCGGAAAAAACATTTCAGGGAATGATGAAACCGATTCTCAATATGGTTGACAAAGCAGAGGATTTAGAAACGTTACAGGCAGCCCTGAAGAATGAAAGCGAACTCCAGAAACTCTATGAGCAGATGGACTCACCGGATTTGGAGGATATTCTTCACCAGTCCCTGTATCTGGCGGAATTGATTGGGAGGAGTGAGGAATGAGCGAAAAAGCGGAGTACGGGCTTACAGGTGATTTTATCTTTAAAGAGGCGGTGGAGTTCTTAAAGAAAAAGAAGCCGTTGGCAGCGGAGGAGTATCAGACGCTTTCCGATGAATGCCGGGCAAAGGCATTTTCCGTTTCCGGATACACCAGCATTGAAATCCTTCAGAAGTTTTTGGACGAATTGACAGAGGCGTGCGAGCAGGGAAAGACACAGCGGGAGTTCCGGGAAACCATGAATGATTTTTTGGAACGGAACGGATATCAGGGGCTTAATCCCTTCCATTCAGATGTGATATTCCGAACCAATATGCAGACCGCTTATAACGCCGGGCATTACAAAAGCATGACGCAGCCTGAAACCATGCGGTTACGTCCCTATTGGAAATATATGACGGCGGGAGACGGCAATGTCCGGGAGACACATGCACGGATGGACGGAAGGATTTACCGGGCAGATGACCCTATCTGGAAGGTGTGGTATCCGCCGAATGGATTTCGCTGCAGGTGCACGGTGGTGTCCATGACGGAAAAACAGGTGCAGCGTTCCGGGATTCCGGTCAGTAAAGCCCCACCCTATGATGTGGATTATTCCACGGGAGAAATCATTTACCGCTATCCGGACAAAGGATTTTCCAATAATCCGGCACTGGACGCATGGAAACCGGACTTTACGGGAATAGATTCCGGACTGAAAAAGGCATATCGGAGCAGGAAACGTGAAAATTGACGATTTAGGGATTTTTAAGCTATTAAGGAAGAAATTCCCATAAGTAAAAAGTTTATAGCGTTATAACGCGTTATAACGGGGTTGTGGGCGGTAAAAAGGAGTGATATTGAAGTTGAAAGATTATATTGCGTGCTCCACCGGGGCAGTGAATGCCGATGGGGCACCGACAGAAATCAAAATCCTTCCACTTGGTACAGTTCATTCACAAAAAGGTGATTTTATTGTGGATGATGAGAGCATTGGCTTGATTATAGAACAGTTTAAGGGAAGGAAGCTGGATTTAGTGATTGATTACGAGCATCAGACCTTAAAAGATGTCCAGGCACCCGCCGGAGGGTGGGTCAAGGATATTTACAAAGGGGAGGATGCCGTGATTGCCAAGGTAGAATGGACGAAAAAGGCGGAGGAATATCTGAAAAATAAAGAATACAAGTATCTTTCTCCGGTGGTGCTTGTCCGGAAAAAGGATAAAAGAGCAGCCTGTATTCATTCCCTGGCGTTGACAAACACTCCGGCAATCGACGGAATGTTTGCGCTTGTAAATTCTATGGATATGGACATAGACGATTTAAAGGAGGAAAAAAGCATGGATTTGAAGGAAATTATCACATTGTTGGGATTACCGGAAACGGCAACGGAGGAGGATGTGAAAAAGGCATTGCAGGAAGCTGGAAAAATCACAGCGGATAAGAAAAAGGAGGAAGAGAAAGCCTCTGTTCCACCTGAAGGGGAAACCGTTCCGGTAGCAAATTCCACAGTGTTGTCTTTACTGGAACTGGATGAGGATGCCAAGACTGAGGATGTCGCCGCTGCCATCATGGCGTTAAAAGCCGGAGGGGATGGAAAGGCGATGACAGAAGTTCTTTCACTGAAGAAAGAACTGAAGGAGCGGGATGCAGATGAACTTGTGATGAAGGCGTTAAAAGCCGGAAAGATTACTGCAGCACAGAAGGACTGGGCGAGAGAGTATATCCTGAAAGACAAAGAAGGCTTTACTTCTTTTATGGAAAAAGCCCCTGTGGTAGTCCCTCCGGGAAAGATGGAGCTCTCAGATGCTCCTCAAAAAAGCCTGGATAATTACGATGCGCAGGTGCTGAAAAACTGCGGTATCTCTGAGGAAGATGTTAAAAAATATTTTATGGAGGAGTAGGGAAATGAACAGAGCAGGAAATGAAAGAATGTGTGGGTTAAATATTTCTTTACCCATGGCAGCCGGAGCAAAAATCAGGGAGCACTGCATAATAGCTATGAATGAGGAGGGCTTTGCAGAGGAGGCATCCTTAAAAGAGGGGCTGCTGATAGCAGGCTGCTCCCAGAGATTTAAGGATAACTCTGAGGGGGAAAATGGAGAAGTAGCTATTCCCGTAAGAAGGGGCACCTTTTTCTGGAACAATGATGGCAGTATCACGGCAAAGGATATCTTAAAAGATTGCTATGTGTCAGATGCGCAGACGGTGACTCTCACCGCAGAGGGTTCCAGCCGGGCAGGAAAAATCCTTGGGGTTGAAGTCGATGGCGTTATTGTAGAAATGTTGTAATTACAGGAGGAAAAGAAAATGGTAGTAAATCAGCAGGCATTAAACGGTCTTAATATAAGCTATTCCACAGCTTATAATAAGGCATTTTCAGAGGTGAAAACGGATTATCAGGAAATTGCAACCAAAATTCCAAGCGCAACCTCTGAAACAAATTACAAATGGTTAGGGCAGTTCCCACAGATGCGGGAGTGGATTGGAGAGCGTGAACTTCAGAACATGGCAGGATATGAATATGTCATCCGGAACCGGAAGTTTGAAATGTCGGTATCTGTGCCAAGGGATGATATCGAGGATGACCAGTACGGAATCTATGGTGCTTATTTTGCAGGAATGGGTCAGGCTGCGGCAGAGTTCCCAGATGAGCTTGTATTTGAGGTTGCCAAGAATGGATTCACAGGTATTTGTTATGATGGAAAACCATTCTTTTCGGATGAGCATCCATCCGGAGAGTTCGGATTTAAAACGAGCAATTTGTCCCATGCGAAGCTGTCTGCAGAAAGTTATGAGCTTGCAAGAGCAGCCATGATGAATTTGACAGGTGACCAGGGGAAGAGCCTGAACATCGTTCCAGACCTTTTGGTGGTGTCCCCGGCGGAAGAAAAGACAGCCCGCCTTATCTTAAAGGCAGACCAGATTGAGGGGACAACAAATGTCCTTAAGGATACGGCAGAAATCCTTGTTACAACTCGATTTGCTTCAAAGCCTCATATGTGGATGCTGCTCTGCACCAAGAAGCCGTTAAAGCCGTTTATCTTCCAGGAGAGAAAAAAAATCAAAATGACAGCCTTGAACCGGGATACAGATGAGAATGTATTCATGAATGATACATTTGTCTGGGGCTGTGATGGGCGTTCCAATGCGGGATACGGCTTCTGGCAGATGGCGTATGGTTCTGACGGAACGGAAGATATGCAGGGATAGGGAGGTGCTTGTAAATGGGGTATTGTACTGCTGAAGAAGTATTAGAAATGCTCAAAGATGATATGTTAAATAACATCATCGGCGATGATTATGAGGAAGAAAAGGAAAAACGTATTGAAAAAATCACGCCATTGGCAGAACAGGCGATTGGAGATGCCGGGGCGGAAATCGACGGGTACCTTGCCAAGCGGTACAAAGTCCCATTTAAGAAGACACCGCCTGTCATTCATAAATATGCAAAGGATATTGCCCTTTATAATCTGGTTTCCCGGAAAGGTGTGGATGAGGATGACAGGGAGAAAACCTATCTGAATCGCTATAACGCAGCCATTGCATTTTTGCTCAGGGTGGCAGAGGGAAAAGTGGATATTGACGTATCAGAGGAGGGAAATGCTTCTTCCGGTACCGCTAATATTAGTTTTACAATGGAGAGTTCTCCGAGGCTGTTTACCAGGGAGAGCATGAAAGGGTGGTGATACCGTGTCATCTATTTCAGTCAGGATTGAGGATGAGACAAACCAGCTTTTAAAACGTTTAGATGACATGGACGTGGATAAAGCCGGAGTTATGAATGCTATAGCGGAGGGACTCAGGACTTCTACAGTGGAGCGTTTTCAGGCGCAGGAAACACCGGAAGGAACAAAATGGGAAGAGTCACGCAGGGCAAGGGAAAACGGTGGAAAAACATTAATTCGGACATCTGCACTCCGAGCATCCATTAAGTCGGAATCTAATAGTACGGGGCTTGCAGTCGGAACAAATTTAATATATGCAGCCACTCACCAGTTCGGTGATGAGCGAACTATCCGAGCAAAGCATGGAAAATACCTGAAGTTTAAAATTGGAGACCGCTTTGTGAGCAAGCCGTCCGTCAGGGTGACCATACCTGCAAGACCATTCTTAGGTATCAGCGAAAGAGACGATGAGGAAATCAAAGAGATTTTAGAGGAGATTGTCAGGGAGCGGTAAATGAAAGAAGAAAGAGATTTTATTGTAAAGGAGCTGCAGGCGGCAGGGATACATGGCAAAATCCACGATTCGTTGAAAAGCCTGAAAAACTGCAATGAAACGCATGTGGGAGCCGTGCTGCGTGTGGGAGAGAAACTTACTCGTTCCAAGTCAAAAAAAATATATGAAGACCAAACAGGGCAGCGGATTACGAGAAAGAAACTTTTTGAACGCATTACGGTTCTGCATGTGATAATCGGCGATTATGACGAAGAAAAAGTGGAAAATATTTTCACTGAGTTTCTAAAGGGAATCTCCAAAGGAGTTGCAGTAGATGAAAACTGGGTGGAGATGGAAATTGGCGAGGCGGACTGGGTTCAGAAGGAGGACAGCATTCTGAACAGTAAAATGGCAGTGGAATTTGATATCACCTTGACGGGAGGTGTCTATATCGATGTTCCAATGAAAAACATTAGCATGAAGTATGAACACACAGTAAAAAAGGAAGGCGATTAAAAGTGGCGAGTGAAAAATATATAAAAATTGAAGAACTGAAAGTAATAAAGAATACTCCAGATGCCGTATTTGAAGGAATGAAAGCGGTGTCTGGATGGCGGAGCGGGAAGATGGTAACAGAGCAGGAATATGATGCCACAGAACAGAAATTTTTAAATGCTCCGATTGGTGGAGGTGATAAGAATGTTTAGTTCAGTAAACGTCACAGTAGAAGATGGCAACCTGGGGCGGAGCACCGTGGAGGGTCGGGGAGTGCAGGTGACAATCGGCGCCTCCAATGTGGAAAGCAGCGTTCCGTTATATCAGGAGTGTTGTCTTTCCAGTTCTGCGGAGACCAAAAACAAGACAAACTTTATCAGCCGCAGGAGTCTTTAAGAAATCCTGAATCTTAGAAAAACAATCCCTTCGTTCATACTGGCTTGCTGTCTGAGCCATATTCAAAAGAGCTTCACCATAGAGGGCTGACATTTTAAATTCAGGTTCTGGAGTTTCTTCTTCTGTTTCTTCATAAACAGGATCAGGCATTGTCTTTTTTAATGCTTTTAATTCTTTCTGAAGCTTTTTTCTTTCTTCAATCTGAGGTTTGAGAGTATTTGCTTTCTCTTCGGAAATATAGCGACTTTTTGACTTTCCGTTTTCTTTCCACTGCTGACAGTAATATTTTTTTTCGTTTATAACTTTTTCTGTAATGTATCCAATAGGAAGTTTTGCAATCTGTTCTTCT
>JAGAIK010000522.1 GCA_017626625.1 Roseburia sp. | reverse complement strand
TTTGTTTACCTGGAACCAAAATTTTTCTCAATAACCCCTGCTCATCTGCCTTTTTCCTGAAAACTCCCTCACATATGCAAAAACCCGGCTGCTTAAGCAGCCGGGCTCTCCTTGTCATGTAAGCAAACTCAAAATCATCTGGGCGGTTTCCGTCAGTCCCGTCCCATTATCCATACTTCGCTTCTGCATATAACGGTGCGCTTCCTCTTCTGTCAGGTTATTCCGTTCCATCAGAAGGAGCTTCGCCTCGCGGATTAGCTCCATCTCCTCCCCGGAACGTTCCTTCGGTTTGTTCTTTGCCTTCTTTCGCCTGCGGGTGATGGTATATTCCATCATTTCCACTGTCTGCAGCAGTTCGTTTATCTTTAAGGGCGTACTCAGGCACACAAGATTTTCGACGTCACGCTCTCCGCAGTTCACGGGAGAAGCTACCAACAGCATTTCAAACTGAGACGGCAGATACTCATGCAGCTCGGTATACATCATATCCACAAAACGGTAGCCGCACACTATAATGCCCCCGCCCAGCTCGTTGGCGCTCTGCAGGGTCTGCGCTCCGGTGGTACAGACCGCACATACGGAATGACCGTTCTGCATCAGTATCTTTTTTATATTTTTTGCAGTTTCCTGTTTCGGAAATGCAACAATCAAACTGGTCAAAATGGTTTCCCTGTTTAAATTTTATAGAGATAATTATCAATTTCCCAGCTTGTCACCTGGGAACGATAGTCTGCCCATTCTGCCCGCTTCGCCTCTACATATTTTTCCGTGATATGCTTACCTAACACTTCTTTTAAATATTCGTCCTGTTCAAAGGCATCTAACGCCTCCCCTAAATCCGCCGGGAGCTCTTCAATGCCAAGCTCATGCTTCTGGGACAGACGCATTTCATAGACATTTTCCGTGATGGCGGCAGGCGGCTCAATCTGATTGCGGATGCCATCTAGCCCCGCCTGCAGGCACACCGCTAAAGTCAGGTACGGATTAGCCGCAGAATCCGGACTGCGCAGCTCCACCCTGGTTCCCTCTCCCCTCGTCACCGGAATACGGATTAAGGGACTTCTGTTTGTGAGAGACCAAGCAATATAAATCGGCGCTTCATAGCCCGGAACCAGACGCTTATAGGAATTAATCAGGGGATTGGTAATCACCGTCATTCCTTTCATATGCCGGATAATTCCTCCGATGAACCAGAATGCCTCCTTACTTAAGCCCAGTTCTCCGTTCGGGTCGTCAAAAATATTTTTGCCGTCCTTTGAAAGGGACATATTTACGTGCATACCGGAGCCGTTGACCCCGGTCTTCGGCTTCGGCATAAAGCTGGCAAACATGCCGTGGCGCTTGGCAATGGTCTTTACCGCCAATTTAAAGGTCATAATGTTATCCGCCGTCTTTACCGCCTCGTCGTAGCGGAAATCTATCTCATGCTGCGCCGGTGCCACCTCGTGATGGGACGCCTCGATTTCAAAGCCCATATCCTCTAAGGTCAGCACCATGTCCCGTCTGGCATTCTCCCCTAAATCCACCGGACCTAAATCAAAATATCCGGCTCTCTCCTTACTTATGGTGGTGGGCTGCCCGTCCTCATCCTGGTTAAACAGGAAAAATTCGCATTCCGGTCC
>JAGAIK010000521.1 GCA_017626625.1 Roseburia sp. | reverse complement strand
GCACAATCTCCTCCATCAGCACCCGCCCCACTTTTTTTTCCTCGATACCGTTTACGCTTATAAAGCCAAAATACAAAAGCAGCGCTAAGTTGATAAGGCAGACTAACAGCGTCACCAGGATGGCCGACCAGATATAGCGCCTGCTGATTTTCCATAAGCTTTTCATGAAACCCTCTCCTTCGCCAGGCGATAGCCAATGCCCCTTGCCGTCAGTATCCATTCCGGATGGGAAGGGTCATGTTCAATTTTTTCCCGCAAATGGCGGATGTGTACCATCAGGGAATTTTCATAGCCGTAGTAATTGTCATTCCATACCGCCTGGCACAGGGCATCAAAAGTCACGATGTTTCCCCGGTTCGCCGCAAGTTTTTTTAACAGCAGCAGCTCTTTTGCCGTAAGCGCCGTCACCTGTCCCCGGTACTCCACCGTGGCATTTTCAAGGGAAATCTTTCTGCCGGAAAGGCAAAGCGTGGTTTCCTCCCTGTTTCCCTGCCGGAAATAGCTGCGCTTTAAAATTGCCCCCACCCGCAGCACCAGTTCCTCCGGCAGAAAGGGCTTTGTAATATAATCGTCCGCCCCAAGCCCCAGTCCAAAGAGCCTGTCATTGTCCTGGTCTCTCGCAGATAAAAATAAAATAGGAATTGCAGAAACCTCCCTCATTTTCCGAAACAGCGTAAAGCCGTCCCCGTCCGGCAGCATGACATCCAAAATCACCAGGTCAGGACGTTCCGCTAAATACAGCTTCATGCCCTCCCCGCAGTTTTCTGCGGTAAATACCGTGCCATAACCATTTTTCTTTAAAATGCCCTTTGTCATTTCTGCCAGTTCTGTATTATCATCTACCAGTAAAATTTTGCAATCATATAAGTTCATAATCTGCTCCTTTTCTCCAAAATCATATCACAATTTCCTTCCCTTTTGCAGCTTATCAGAAAAACTTAAGGTAAAAATAAGGCTTGCTTTACGCCAGGTTAAGCTGCCCCGTCTATGATAGTTTCTGCGAACCGGGAAATACAACTTTTTTGTTTTTCCCATAAAATAACAGCAACACAAGGAGGACACCAACTATGGAAACTGTAATCCAAACCACTTCCCTCACAAAACAATATCAGGGAAATAAGGTGGTATCAGAACTGGATTTATCTGTTCCCGCCGAAAGCATCTACGGATTTTTAGGACCGAACGGCGCCGGGAAATCCACCACCATGAAAATGATTTTAGGACTTGTAAAACCCTCCGAAGGCAATATTGCCGTTCTCGGAAAAAACGTAAACCAGAAAAACCGCTTAGCCATTCTTAAGAATACCGGCTCCTTAATCGAATCCCCCGCCTACTACGGTCACTTAAGCGGCAGGGAAAATCTGAATCTTGTGGCATCCTTAAAGCAGGTTGATACCAGACAGATTGACGACGTGCTTCGCATTGTCCATATGGAGAACGCCCAGCACAAAAAAGTAAGCCGGTATTCCCTCGGCATGAAACAGCGCTTAGGGCTTGCCGCCGCCCTGTTAGGCTACCCCAAAATTCTCTTATTAGACGAACCCACCAACGGCTTAGACCCTGCCGGGATTCAGGAAATGCGTGAGCTTATCTGCAGCCTTCCGAAGGATTACGGCATGACCGTGTTCGTTTCCAGCCACCTGTTAGCGGAAATCGACCAGATGGCAACCCATGTGGGCATTATCAATCACGGCTGCCTCATTTTTCAGGACAAGTTGTCCGTCCTCCACGAACACAGCCGCTCCCGTATTTTTCTGCGCACCACAGAGGACGAACGGGCACTGTCCGTTTTCAAGGAGGCAAAGCTGCCCGCTGTCTTTGAACACGGGAAATTATACTTAAATACCGGAAAAGAGAAGGATATCCTTCGGGCAGGCTATCTGCTGTTTTCTAACAACCTCGGTATTCTGCACCTTGCAGAGGAACAGAAAAATTTGGAAGATATCTTCTTAAGCCTGGTGGGAAGGGGGATAGACGCATGAAAAAGAACCATACCTCTGCCCTCCGGGTGGAACTGTACAAGGGACGGCACCGCCATATGCTTCTCGTCCCTCTGGGCTTTCTGTTAGTTTTGGCGCTTTGGTCAGGCTTTTCCCATCGAAACCTGGATTCTTACGATTTATCCTGCGGATACGCCCGGCTCTTTTACCAGTTCCCGCTATTAAACTGCGTGCTGATGCCCATAATGCTGTCGGTGATTGCCAGCCGTCTCTGTGATATGGAAATCAAAGGCGGCACCCTGAAATTGCTTTGCACCTTAGAAAAGAAAAGCAGCTTTTATGATTTAAAATTTCTCCATGAGGCTCTCTACGCAATGGTGTTTATCCTGGGGGAGGGAATCTGCATTCCCGTGTTAGGACAACTGTTTCATTTTACAGAACCGCTGTCCCTTTCCCTGCTGCTGCGCCATGTGCTCTGCCTGGCGCTTGCCGCTTTTCCAGTGCTGTGCCTGCAGCATGTCCTTTCCTTAATGGCGGAAAACCAGATTGCGCCTTTATTTTTGGGGCTTGCGGGTTCTTTCTTAGGACTGTTTTCCTGCTTTTTCTCCCACAGGATTTCCAGGCTGATTCTCTGGGGATATTTCGCTGCATTTCTGCCCTATGGGCTGGATTACGACAGCGAAAGCAGAATTTCTACCTTTTACCCGGTGGAATTTCCCACGGCAACATTTATCTTATTTACCTTGTTTTCTCTGGCATTTTATATAATCTGCCGCAGAATTTTTCTCAAAAAGGAGGTTTAACCCATGCTTTCTCTATGTATCAGGGCGGAAAGCCAAAAGCTGCGCCGCTCCCCCATCTGGCTCGCCTGTTTTCTGCTGCCGCTGATTCCGGCGCTTTACGGAACCTACAATTATTTACAGAATACGGGGATTCTCACCGGAAAATGGTATTCCCTCTGGAGCCAGCTCACCCTGTTTTATGCCATTTTTTTCTATG
>JAGAIK010000520.1 GCA_017626625.1 Roseburia sp. | reverse complement strand
TTTTACGGCTCCTGCCGCAATACCGCTGTAAATCTGTTTCTGGCAGAGGATAAAGACAATCAGTGCCGGCAGCAGGGAAATAATAACACCTGCGCAAATCAGATTGTACTGGCTGCCCATAGGTCCGACGAAGGTGTATAAAGACCTTGCGATGGTATGCAAATCTTTGTCCAGCAGATAAAGCTGTGCTGCGTAGTACTCGTTGTAAACACCGACTCCCTTTAAAATACAGGAGGTGACAATCGCCGGTTTCAGTAAAGGCAGCATAATCTGCCAGTAAATCTTCCAGTAGGATGCGCCGTCGATAATCGCCGACTCGTCTAAGGAGACGGGAATATTTTCCATAAACTGGATGTAAATATAAATGGAAATGACGTCGGTTCCGCACATCATGATAATGTAGCCATACAGATGGTTCACAAAGTTTAATGTCGTCATGATTTTAAATACCGTTACCTGCATCGCAACCCCCGGAAGCAGGGATGCGAAGAGGAATAAATTACGGATTAAGCCGTTTCCCGGGAAACTAAAACGGTTCAGCACATATGCTAACTGCGTTCCGATAATAACGGAAACTAACAGTACGCAGACCATAACAATGAGAGAGTTTAAAAATGCACGCCCCATGTTTGCTGTCTGGAAGGCTTTCACGAAGTTGTCAAAATTCAGCCAGTTCTCCGGCATGGTCATTACATTGGTTGACCGGTATTCCTCCTCCGTCTTAAAGGCTGTGATGACGCAGGAAATAATAGGTACCACTGCACAGAGTCCGAAGAAAATCAGGGAAGCATACTGTACGATGTTCCATATGATACTGCCTGCAGAATAATGTTTTCTTCTGCTACTGGTTTTTACCGCTGTTTTCATCTGTTATGCCACTCCCTTCTTTGCAGCACGGGCTGCCGCTTTTTCTGCTTTTAATCTCGCTTTCTTTGCCTTATAGGATTCGTCCTCGCTGGCAGCGTCCCGGAATACATATTTGAAGAACAACTGCTGTAAAATCGCACAGACAAAGATAATCAGTAATAATACCACCGCCATTGCACTTGCAAGACCGACTTTCTGGCTTACATGGGCGATTTCATTCATGATAATAAAGTAGGTTCCTGTTCCGTTAGCGCCGTCTGTGATAACAAAGGGCTGCTCGAATGCGCTTAAAGAACCGGTGATGGAAAGAATCACATTTAAGGTTACAATCGTCTTGATACTCGGCAGAATAATGTGTTTAAACTGCTGAAATTTATTTGCACCATCCAGCTGCGCCGCCTCGTATAACTCTGCGTCCACCGACATAATGGCACCGATGAAAAGTACCATATTCTGTCCGAAATACCGCCATACGGAGGTAGCCACTAAAGACCAGTTATTCACGGACTGGTCCTTCAGCCAGTATGGAAGATTCTCAAGTTCAAAACCAAGCCACTGCAGGATTGTGTCAAACACAAAACCTCTGGTATAGAAAAATTTGAAAATAAAACCAATCGCGATACCGCTAATCAGGTACGGGAAAAACATAAGTCCTTTAAAGAAGTTTCCTCCCTTTACCTTGAAGCTTAAAATTGTTGCCAGATACAGCGCTAAAACCAACTGAATGATAGCGCCTGCCATGTAATAAAGGCTGAGCTTTAACGCTCCGAAACAATCGTCCCTGGAAAATACGTCAATATAGTTTTTCCAGCCTACGAACTGCCATTTTTCTCTCGGCGTTCCGTATTTCATCTTATAGAAACTAAATCTCACCATCTCTTCGAAAGGAAGGTAGGTAAATACCAGCAGCAGCGTCAACGGAATTACCATAAATGCCACGCAAATCAATACCTGCTGTCCCTTTCTGCTTTTTGCCCATTTAATCAAATTAAAAGGTTTTTTTGCCTCCATGTCCACTTCCTCCACGCATTCAAAAATGCTTTACCATCCTTTTCACAGGGGACAGGGAATAAATTCCCTGCCTCCCTGCTGCACCATTTTCCGCCAGACGTACTATTATTCTTCCGTCACTTCTACTCCAAGGGATTCCTGTGCGTCTGACCAGGACTGGTTCCACTGATCCATAATCTCATCGAAGGTCATATCGCCGTTAGCTGCATGTTCGATAATCTGCTGAATTTTGGTATCACCGCCTGCGTTGATGTTTAACTCAGACTCAGAGTTCATCTCGTTCAGTAAATCTTCCTCGCCTGCTACGGACGGCTCATCCTGGATAAAGGTTACACCGTCAAAGGAAAGCTTGGTCTCTGTGCTGTCTGCATCTACCGGAAGTCCGTCCTCGTTGTAAGAGAAACCGGATTCCTCTGTCAGCCATTTTACAAATACCATAGCTGCTGCCTGCTCGTCTTCTGTTGCATTTGCATTGATGCCGTAAGAGTAATCTGCACCGTCAGATGCGTACTGTACGCCGTCAATGCTGATTGGGAACGGCATATAACCGATATCGTCTGCGTTGTCGCCTGCAGCCTTCATCTGAGGAATAGCCCAGGAACCAAGTACCATACATCCGATTTCGCCGTTGTTAATCATACCCTTGCAGCCTTCCCAGTCTGTGGTTGCATAGTCGTCTTCAATCAGTCCGTTTGCCACTGCATCATATAATACTTTGTATACTGCATAAGCATGGGTCTCATCGCCGTAATCCTTAAACGGATTTGCTGTATGAACTAATTTCTGGTTCATATATGTACTGTCACCGGTTGCATTGTTTCCGATGTAAGCGTCCCATGCTCCCATGGTCCAGCCTGCTGCGTAGTTGGTGTAAAGAGGAATGGCATCCGTATTGTCTTTGATTGCCTGTAATGCTGCAATAAACTCATCCGGTGTTTTCGGGATTTCTGTTACCCCTGCCTCTTCGAATACTTTCTTATTATATACGATACCCTGTGTGGTTGCTGTGGAAGGTACGCCGTAAACCTCTCCGCCATACTCCCAGGTAGAAGCATAGTTGATTTCACTCTTCATGGTATCCAGGTCGCCGTAAGAAATAAAGTAGCTGTCAAGGTCTGACTTATCCACTGCCGGAATACACATGATGGTTTCATAATCTCCTGCCTGTAAGTGCATCAGCGCATCATCTGCATAAGAGGTTGTTGTGGTAATGTTTACTGTAATGTTCGGATACATCTGGTTAAAATCTGCGATGTAGGATGCCCAGTTCTTTCCGCCGTAATCTTCGCTGTCCATATCTGTTCTGTGGTTGAACATGCTGATTGTTGCGGTAAGGTCTGTGTAATCCTCTCCTAATGTAATGTCTGCATAGGATAAAGCTCCGGTTGCCGTGCTGCCGGCATCTGCGCTTTCGGTTCCTGCGGCTTCTGCATTTCCATCGTCTGTGGTTCCTGCATTTCCACCGTTTGTGGTTCCTGCTTCGTTGTTACCGCAGGCTGCCATGCTCATGGTCATTGCTGCGATTAAGGTAACTGCCATCATTTTTTTGAATTTCATAGTAAAATTCCTCCCTTTTTTAATTTGAAATCAACTCTTTGTTTGATTTAATTTAATTATATATTTTTCTATTTTTTAGTCACCACTTATTCTTGCTTTTTATGTAATATTCTTGTCAATATTGTGGTTTTCCATATTATAGCCAAATTAATCCTTTGTTTTTTGTGCATTTCGTATATTATTTTTCTCTATTTTAGTCTTTATTATTCTATTATTAATTTACTTTTAGCTTAAATAATGTATTTATTTTCTTTTTTCTTGTTTTTCTTAAGCTCATGAGATACAATAAAACCAGATTCCAATACATTTTACAAAAAGGAGGGATATCCATGGATTTCACCACTACCTTTCTGGCTTCTTTCAGCAAAGCGCCCCTGCTGCCTTCCGGCACTCCGGCAGAAAGCCTGCTGGGCCATGTATATGACGAAAAGACGGACAGTGTGTACCATTCGCTGCTTTCGGTTTCCGCTTACGGCGCCCACTATGTATCCCTTCCTTTTTCCTATTATATACGCTCGCTGAACAGTTATCTTATTTTATATACCAAAAACGGCTGCGGCAGCCTGCAGACAGCGGACAGCCGGTTTACGCTGAAGGAGGAAACCCTGCTGTTTTTAGACTGCAGACAGTCCTTTTCCCTTTCCGCTGCCGGGAATTTCTGGAACTTTGAAACCTATTTCTGCAGCGGCTCCCTTCCCGCTGCCTTTTATCAGAAGCAGTCAGGAATGCTTTACGATTTAAGCAGCGCTGCCGAAATCCGCCGTTATTTCCAGATGTTAGAGGGCAACAACAAAAATCCGCTGTACCGGAATCCTGTTTTGGACCTCAAATGTATCACCAACCTCTTTTCCGATCTCACTCTGATAGAGGAGGAAAACGGACAGCCGCAAAAAAATGTACCGCCCTATCTGCTTTATATGAAAAAATGCTTCGATTATTCCTATGCGAACCGGTATTCCCTTGCCGCTTTCGAAGATGAGCTGCAAATCAGCAAATACCGTCTCTGCCGTGAATATACCACCGTATTCGGCATTTCGCCGCTGCAATATTTAAACCAACGACGCATAGACGCCGCAAAGGACCTGCTGCGTACCACAAATATTCCGGTTCATGAAGTCAGCACTTCCGTAGGTTTTGAAAATACCAATCATTTCATCAATCTCTTCAAACGGTCCGCGGGAATGACTCCCAACGTCTACCGTCAGAAACACCGTAGCTAAAAAAACTGCGCCGCAGCGCAGTTTTTTTAATCAGCAATCTTATTTACACTATCCTTGACTACCATCCGTCCGTCTATAATCGTGATTCCCTTCTGGTAACGGCTGTCTTCTATCTTTCTCAACAGGATATGCACTGCTTTCCGGGACATTTCCTTCACATCCACCTCATAAGTGGTGATTTCCACATCGCAGAGACCCGGATATAAATAGTTGTCAAAGCCTGTCACCGACACATCCTCCGGCACGCTGACGCCCTGCTCTTTCAAATGTCTGACCACCTCGCTCGCCGTCAAATCGCAGTTGCAGACAAAGGCGGTGGGCTTCTTTTCAAAACCGTTATAGTCTATGTCCACATCCACCTTGCCGAACTCCATGTCACGGTCCGGTATCACCCACTCGTCAGGCACCGCCCTGCCGTGCTCCATCATGGAACGGGCATACCCGAAATAGCGGTCCGTAATACTGGTGGAGCAAAGCAGGCTTCCCACATAGGCGATATTTTCATGTCCCATATCAAACAGATAGTTCGTCAGCATATAGGAGCCGTAATAGCTGTTGGAAATGACGGAATCACTCATTTCCCGCTCATCATAGAAATCCAGATAAACCATGGGAAGCGACGTACCTTTGTGCAGCGCCGCAAGATACTCCGTCCCCAGCCTTCCCACGATAATCAGCCCGTCCACTCTCTCCTCTGATACCATCTTCGGAAGCAGTTGTTTCGCCTCACTGTCTAAGGAAATCGTCTCTAAAAGAGTAAAACATTCCTTCTGCACCGCTTTCGTTGCCACGTTCTGGTACATCTTCCAGTAAAAGGAATCGTACTCGCCTAAATATTTTTCGGAAACCAGTACGCCGATGTTGTAGCTTTTCTGTACTTTCTCCCGCTTGATGGCGGAGGGCTGTTTATACCCCATCTCGTCCGCAAGTTCTTTTATTTTTTCACGCATCGCCTCACTGACGCCCTTTTGACCGGAAAGCGCTTTTGACACCGTCACGGTACTGACGCCTAACTGGGCTGCAATATCC
>JAGAIK010000046.1 GCA_017626625.1 Roseburia sp. | reverse complement strand
GGTTGACTTTCAGGCAGCCGCCCTGTGACAGCGGTATGGTAAGCACATTATCTTCCTCTGACATATCTCCTAAGCAGAGCGCCTGATGCTCATTATCACAATAAAATGCCACACCGTTGTACACAACCATATTTCCTTCGTCCGCAAGATAGGCATACGGCGCTTTCTTTTCCGTTTCCACCCTCTTAGACATCACATCACTGTCAATATTGCTTCTGTCCGATTTCAGCGTTGCCTGCAGCCTTCCTGCACAGGCTAGGTATTCTTCCTGATTGACCATGCCGATATCTTTTAATTCCTGGGAAAAAATCTTATGTTCAAAGGTATCCTTTGCTGATTCTGCCTCTGTCCCCAGGCTGTTCGTCCGCCTCTGCGCCATCTTTTGGTATGCTGTATTGTCTGCTGCCACAATTCCTGTTATTGCCATAGCTGTGCCTCCCCGTTCTTTTTATTTTTTATCGGCTGAATTTTCCCGGAGAATAAGTTTTCCCGCACTTCTGGTAACAAAATGCAATTTTTTTGTAATGAAATATGGCTCTTTCCCGGCAAAATGCAGCTTTTCCTCATAAAACACAGTTTCTCCGCTATGAAATGCAGTCTTAAGGCAGCGTGATTTTATCAAGTATCCCTGTCAAATGGGCAATGGCAACGCCGTAGTTTGTCATGGCAACTCCCTGCTTACTCGCCCGCTCAATTCGGGAAAGCACATATTTCCGGTTGAACATACATGCCCCGCACTGGATGATTAAATCATAGCCCGACAAGTCCTCCGGGAAATCCGTACCGCTGACTAAATCCACGGTAAGCTCCTGCCCCACACGCTTCCTTAGCATTCTTGGAATTTTCTCCCTGCCGATATCCTCCTTTAAGGGTGCATGGGTACAGCATTCTGCAATCAGCACCCTGGATTCCGGCGTAAGAGCATCCAGCATTTTCGCCCCTTCCACATAGTAGGGCAAATCTCCCTTGTAGGCTGCAAAAAGGACGGAAAAGGAAGTCAGCATACTTTCCTTTGGCTTATGCTCATAGACATAGCCAAAAACCTGGGAATCAGTGATTATCAGCTTCGGCGGCTCTGCTAATGCCGCTAACGCCTGTTCCATTTTATCGGTGGTGACGCTCATCACCAGGCATTTTTTATCCAACAACTCTCTTATGGTCTGCACCTGGGGCAGTATCAGGCGCCCTTTGGGCGCCTGGATATCCTGAGGCATCACAAGGAGCACTAAATCTTCCTCCCCGACGATGTCTCCGGTAATGAGCCGGCTGCCGTAATTTTCCGGAATCAATCTTGCCAGAGCTTCCTTCACCTGCTCGATTCCCTCCCCGGTTTTGGCGCTGATAAGGAGGGGCGGTGTCTTCGTCTCTGCTTCAATAGCTGCGGCAATAGTTTTGGTATTTTCCAGAATATCCGATTTATTTACCACAAAAAGCACCGGGGTGTTCCGCTCCTTAAAAAAGTGAAACCAGGAAAATTCTTCCTTCAATTCCTCATCTGCCGCCACGATCACCGCCAGTTCCGCCTTTTCCGCCGCCAGCTTCGTCTTTTCCGCCCGGCGTTCCCCAAGTTCCGTCTCATCATCAAAGCCCGCCGTGTCGATGATAACACAGGCGCCCAGCGGGTTTATTTCCATTGGCTTATACACCGGGTCCGTGGTCGTTCCCGCCACATCCGCCACGATGGAAACCTGCTGTTTGGTAAATGCGTTGATAAAAGAAGATTTTCCGCTGTTGGTTTTTCCAAAAATACCGATATGCAGACGGTTGCTGCCTGGTGTTTCATTTAATGTTACTGCCATACGCTTCTCCATTTCATTTTCCGAAATTTTTCCTGTTTCATATTTTTACATTCATAAAAAGAAAACCATTCCAGTGTCTCAGCCATACGCCAAAATACGCTCCTGCTAAAACCGGAAATCCCTCTTACCCTCTGCGATATCGTGAATATGGTCAGAAGCCGTCTGTTTCACCTTGGGATTTGGGATTTTCTCTAACTCCCGCTCAATCAATTCCATTCCGATTCTCCTGGTTTCCTCGCTGGCATAGTCCTCTAAGTACTCCTTTAACGTCATCAGTGCATTGGGGTGGCAGCAGTTTAAAATCTGCATGTTTTTACACAGCTCCATAAAACGATCCCCGGTTCTGCCCTCCCGATAGCAGGCAGTGCAGAAGGACGGAATATAACCTAACTTTATCAGCCAGTTGACCACCTCGTCTAAGGTTCTCTGGTCGCTGACATCAAACTGCTCGCTGGTCACTTCCTCTTTTACCTCCGGCTCCGCATAACCGCCCACACTGGTTCTTGACGCCCCGCTGATTTGGGACACGCCAAGGGGCAGCACTTTCTCCCTCACCGCCTGGCTCTCCCTGGTGGAAATAATCATTCCGGTATAGGGCACGGAAACACGGATAAGGGCGCAGATTTTTGCAAAGGTATCGTCATCAATGCTGTTGTCAAAGGCGGTGGGGTCAATGTCATCCGCATGTTTTACCCTGGGTACGCTGATGGTGTGGGGGCCGACACCGTGAACCGCCTCTAAATGCTCTGCGTGCATCAAAAGCCCTGCAAACTCATAGCGGTATTTATCCAGTCCAAAAAGCACGCCTAAGCCCACATCGTCAATGCCGCCCTCCATCGCCCGGTCCATTGCCTCGGTATGGTAAGCATAATCATGTTTCGGTCCGGTGGGGTGCAGTTCTTCATAATTTTTCTTGTGATAGGTCTCCTGAAACAGAATATAAGTTCCGATGCCCGCTTCCTTTAACTTGCGGTAATTCTCCACGGTGGTTGCCGCAATATTGACATTGACACGGCGGATTGCCCCGTTTTTGTGCTTGATACTGTAAATGGTATTGATACACTCCAAAATGTACTCGATGGGATTATTCACCGGGTCCTCCCCCGCTTCGATGGCAAGGCGCTTGTGTCCCATGTCCTGCAGAGCAGTCACCTCTTTCACAATATCCTCCTGGGTCAGCTTCTTTCTGGCAATATGCTTATTTTTCAGATGATAGGGACAGTAAACACAGCCGTTGACGCAGTAATTAGACAGATATAACGGTGCAAACAGCACAATCCGGTTGCCGTAATAATCTTTTTTAATCTGCTCCGCCAGCTTGTATACCTCCTCTGTTTTTTCCGGGATTTCACACGCTAACAGCACAGACGCCTCCCTGTGGTCTAATCCCTTTCCCAACTTTGCCTTTGCGATAATCTCATCAATCAGCGCCACATTTTCCTTATTGGCGTCCGCATAGGCTAAGGTTTCCCTGATTTCCTCGTCGGAAATAAATTCCTCCGCTTTCATAGACATTACGTTGTACATATACTCTTTTCCTTTCTTTCCGGTCAGCCCGCTTTGCTTTCCGGTTAGTTATTTTTAAAATCTCCCCGGTTCACTGCCACCTGATAACCGATGCTCTCCATCCGCCGCTCCATACAGTAACGGCACTCTGCCGCTTCGTCCCCGGTACAGATTTTATTGTCATATAATTTATATTTTTCCCGCACCGCCACAGGAGATAAATTGGGCATTACCACATTTGCTCCGGCTAAAATTCCAAGCTCCCTGCCCTTTGGATGAATCGTGCCAAGGGCGGTGGTGGCGGGAAGCAGCACAGAGGGGTGCAGCAGCCGGATGATGCTTAAAAGCCGCAGGGTCTGCTCCATGGTTCCCGCCTGCATTTTTCCAAAGGGAGTGTCCTTCTGGGGAATAAAGGGACCAATCCCCACCATTTCCGGCTGCAATTCCCGGATAAACTGCAAATCCTCATATAAGGTATCGAAGGTCTGGTAAGGGGAACCCACCATAAAGCCGCAGCCTGTCTGATAACCGATTTCCTTTAGCTCCGCAAGGCACTGCATTCTATGTTGAAAAGACATTTCCTCCGGGTGCAGCTTTTTATAATGAGCTTCGTCGGCTGTCTCATGGCGCAGCAGATAACGGTCTGCCCCGGCTTTAAAAAACGCTTCATAACTTTTCCGCTCCCTCTCCCCGATAGAAAGAGTCACAGCACAGTCCGGATAACGTCTCTTAATTTCCGATACCATTTCACATATCCGCTCATCCGTATAAAAACCATCCTCACCGCCCTGTAATACAAAGGTGCGGAAACCCAGTTCATATCCGTTTTTACAGCAGTTTAAGATTTCCTCTTCACTGAGGCGGTAACGCTCGGCGCAGCCGTTGCTGCGTCTGATGCCACAGTAATAGCAGTCATTTTTACAATAGTTGGTAAATTCAATCAGCCCCCGGATATAGACGCAATTCCCATAAATCCGCTGCGCCGTCTCCCTTGCTTTTGCGGCGAGATATTCCCTTAAGGCTCCGTCTTCTGTTGTCAGCAGCAGTTCTAATGATTCCCTGTCGAGGTTTCTTGTCCGCTCTATCCTGTCCACAATTTCATAGTTACGCTGCATGGTTTTTCCTCTCTGTTTTCGTCCTGTATTCGTGCACTAAGCAATATTAGAATAGGCTGTCTTGGCGGTAATCCCCTCTAAACGCCCGATTTTCCCAGACAGGGCATTTATCACGTCCTGAGGTGCGTCAATCGCCACACTGATGATATTTACCTTCCGCTCCCGATAGGGAATCCCCATTCTTCCGATGATGTAGCTGCCGTATTCATGGAGCAGTTGGTTTAACTGGGGGGTAGATTCCACATTTTCTACAATGATTCCAATGAGTGCAACTCGTGTTTCCATTTTTCTCTGCCTTTCTTTTCGTAAAAATCAAAAAAGCCATACCCAAAAATAGGTATAGCTCTAGCCCTGTTTTTCTCTCTGTCATGCCATACCTTTCACCTCAATGATTTTCATTTCAGTGTCAGTGCCACATTCTGTTTTCAAATCATCCATTTCCCACTATCGCAAAAAGGATTTCAAATGCTCTTTGCAAAGTGTACTTAATGGTAGCATGAATAAAAAAATATTTCAATCGCTTTTCTGTTCTTTTTTCAATGCTTTTCCTTACTCCGCCATCTTCATATTCGGCCATCTCCGTTCCACAAACTCATCATCATACTGCTGGTCTAACAGCCTCTCTAACGCTTTCGGCGGCGTCTGCACGCTGTGTCTTTCGTTATATCTCACCAACACCGCCGCTGTCAGAAGTCCGTTGCATACCATAAAAAGAATCACCACCCACGTCATAACCTTCCCCGCCAGCGGTGGAAACTTTTCAATGGAACTGCTCATGGGCGGGTACACAATCTTTATCCAAAACACCGCCAAAATCCCCCAGAAAAAACAGTACAGCACATTGGTGCGCCCGCCGATATTAAGCGGCATCCAACTGTAGTCCCAGAACACCGTCCCAAAGACAACCTCCGTAAACACGCTGCACAGATATTCATAGACACCGCCTATCAAAAATCCTGCCAAAAACACATAACGGTCCTGTTTTCCTGCCAGATGCTGCAACGACACCGTCAAAACCACTGCCCCGAAGCCCCAGACAAAGCTGAAGGTTCCATACAGGACACTCGAACGGTTCATCCACACCCCTGCGGTGAAACGGCAGTACAGCATTTCGATAATATCCCCAATCAGCGCCGATACAAAAAAGACCCACACCAGCTTATCAAAGCAGATTCCCCGGGCAAACACCACCCGGCTTCTTTCCTCTTCTTCCACGCTGTCGATTCCGGGATATGCCTTTCTCAGACGTTTCCAGATAAAATCAGAGATACGGCAACCTAATTTCTGCGCACTGCTCTGCCCGCGGTCCAGGATTGATTCATGCCCGCCTTTTCTCACCGCATAAAAAACGGTGGCAAAATCCAGGACAAGGAAAACCAGCAGTACACCTGCCGTAATCTGCACGGCAAGCTCCGGAAGCAGATAGACCAACGCTACCAGAAGCGGATGCAGCACCAGATAGATTAGATACGTTGCCGCTGCCGCCAAAAGGGAAACCCACAGTCCCCTCCTGCTGCCGGAAAACAGGCTGTCATACTCCTCTTTGCCAAGCACGCCGCCGCTGATACGGCTCACCAGCACCCTTGACATCCAGTCCACCACAGCAGTCACTACCACAACCACAATATACTGCATCAAATAACTTCCCCGCAGGGTAGGCAGCACCACAAGCAAAATAGCAAAGGCAACGCCGTAGGCAGGGTGAAGAGGCAGATTGATAAATCCCCTGTTATAAAAATGATGCTCTTTTATCGCAAGATAACAAGTCTCCAACAGCCAGCCGATAAAAGAGTACACCAGAAAATAAACTGCCAGTTCATATAATGAATATTCCATCTTAATTTATCCTTTTTACATCGTTCCAAACTCATAGCCCGCCGCTATGGCAGCGTCAATAAAATCTCCCAAGATTGCCGCATTTGTCTCCGACTCCGCATGGAGCAGATAAATCGCTCCCGGATGCAGGCGTTCCTTTAATTTTGCCAGGCTTGCCGCCTGGTCCGGCTGGTTTTCCACATCATAATCCAGGTAGGCAAAGCTCCAGAAGATGCTCTTATAATTACAGTTATTCACCACAGCAAGGGACTGCTCGCTGAAACGCCCGGTGGGGTAGCGGAACAGATACATATCATATCCGAAATTTTCCTTGATATATTCGTGATTTCCCATTACCTCGTTCTGCTGCTGCTCTATGGTCTGGGAGGGAAGCCCCTTCGATGGGTGGGTGACGCTGTGGTTTCCAAGGATATGCCCCTCGTCAATCATACGCCTTACCAGTTCCGGCTCATCCTCCGCATAGGGTTTCGTCACAAAAAAGGTCGCCTTCACTCCTTTTTCCTTTAAGGTATTTAAAATACTTTCTGTCTGTCCGTACTCATACCCCTCATCAAAGGTGAGATAAATGGTCTGGCTTTCTTCCCCGATAAAATAAGCGTTATACTTCCCGTATTTTTCCTGCATCATCAGGGAACCCGTGGGGCGGTTTTTCTCATCCATATTGACGCCCTGCCCCCATTCCTGGCTGGTACTGTCCAAAGCCTCCACATTTTCCACCACCGGATTGCTCAACACCTGTCCCGTGTTTGCCGTTTCCAAAGGAGTCTCCGTGGCTTCCGGAACGCTCTCGCCCCCGGCAGCACCGGACTGCCCGTAAGTCTCATAAGTGGCGAGCACTGCCTTGCCGATTGCCTCTGCATATTCTGTCAAATGCTCGTCAAACAACTGGTTATCGGTGGCGCTGTTCATAAAGCCAAGCTCCACAATACACGCCGGCATAGTGGTATGGAGATTGACATAATAGTCTTTGGATTCGCTGTTCTGGGTGCCCTTTTTCACGCCCCGGTCCCGCTGGATTCCCACGGCGGACAGCCCCTG
>JAGAIK010000519.1 GCA_017626625.1 Roseburia sp. | reverse complement strand
TTTCTAGTGGATTAGAGAAAGTGAAGGGGACTTTTGACATCACCATGACCGCTGCCGGAGACAGCGTCAAGGAGAAACTCTCTAATATTAAAGCGGCTTATGAGGAAAATGGCGGTGGAGTACAGGGTGTTGTGGCTGCCTCTATGGAGGGAATCAAAGGATTATTCACGGTGGGACTTACGTTTGTTGACAATATAACGGGCGGAAAACTTACAGAAATAAGAACAAAATTCACCCAAGGATTGGAAGGCACAAAGAATATTGTGAGCAGTACCCTGACGGGGATTAAGGATAAGTTTGATGAGAAAATAACAGGTGCAGCAAACATTGTGAAAAGCGGAATTGAGAAAATAAAAAACCTGTTTCACTTTTCATGGAAGCTTCCAAACATAGAGACACCGCATTTTACCGTAGCAGGAAAGTTCAGCCTGAAACCGCCAAGCGTTCCTCAAATAACCACAAAATGGTTTGCAGAGGGTGGTGTGATGACCTCACCGACCATTTTCGGCTCAAGTGGAAATGAACTTTTAGGAGGCGGCGAAGCCGGGGATGAAGCGATACTTCCGCTATCTTCTCTCTGGGATAAAATGGGACAGTTCATACATACGGAAATGAACGGAGGAGAGAGTGCAGAGAAATCAGAATCGTCTTATTTTAATACGATTACTCAAAGAGAAATGCGTTCTGTATCTTCTTTGAAGGAGGTGGCAGGAAGTTCTATAAAAGAAAAACATGTCACGGAAAAAGAGGGAAAAACCGTTATCCAGAAATTGGAAATCAAGGTTGACCTGAAGAATATCAAGGAGCTGAAAATGCTGGAAAAATTGATTAATGAACTCACAGATGCACAGAACTCATCCGAAGAACCGGAACCGACGTAGGAGGAAGTAAATGCTGTTTATCGAAGATGAAATATTAAAACTTGGCGGAGTACTTCTGTCGGGGCAGGTGAAAAGTGTTGAAATAACGCAGGAGGCAACGATTGATGAAATCGAGGATGACAAGGGGCAAACGAAAGCGAGCCAGCCAGTAGGATACGGAGCTGCCAAAATAACGGTAGAATTTATCTTAGAGGACGGCAGTAAAAGTACGTTAGAACAGATAGCAGACATGCAGCGGTTGTTTAAAGATTACGGACAGACCGCTGCCAGGCTGCTCCCGGTAGTGAATGAAGATTGTTCTGCCAGAGGAATTACAGAGGTTTATTTTAAGAGTCTTGGAACAAAAAGTGTTACAGCTTCCTCGGGAAGAACAGCTTCACTGGTTCTTGAAACCCCTACAATAGCCTCCATTCAGACGCAGACAGCGGGAAATGGAACGGGAGAGACAACAGGGAGCGGACAGCAGTCAGGAGGGACAGCGGGGAATGCAAATAAGAGCACAAAGGATACGGCAAAAAGCCCGGCACATGATGTCAGGGCAGTAAAAAAGGGTAATAGTTGGGCTATGATTAACTAGGGGTGACATATGGGGAAAAAGCTACTGACACCAGAGTTTAAGGTGATTTTAAAAGACTATATATTGACAACCGGCATTGAAGTGAGCTGCTTTAGCAGCCGGGAGACAAAGTGTGATTGGTGCAAAGTGGAACTTACATCACAGCTTCAGAAATTAATATCTTATGAAGATTTGGAGCCTGTGTCAGTACAGCTTGGCTATGATGGTGATTATGATACCTTGATTTCAGGATATGCGAGACGGACAGGGAGCGATTACTGGAAAGAGATTTTAATTCGGGATGATATGATAAAGCTGGAACGGATAGAAATAAAGGCAACTTTCTGCTACTGTGAACCGCAGGATATTTTGCAATACATATTAAAGCAGGCGGGAATAGATAATTATGAGATATCTGACAGGTCTTACGGTAGTAAAGAAATGGTTACAATAAACAGTCAGAATGGAATTGAGGCGATAAAAGAAATTAACAGTGTTTGGGGACTGGAAAATAATTTCTTCTTCAGGAATAGAAGATTCCACTGGGGATGCAGACCGGGGCAGGATGTGATTTACATTTTAAAAGAAGATGAAAATATCCTCTCTATGCAGAAATATGGCGAGCTATTTGAAATAGAAACCTTGGGCGTCCCGTGGATACATCACAGCCAGGTGATTAAGGTGGAGCATTCTAAGTATAGTGGAATGCCTTTAGTGCAAAAGACAATTATCAAAAGTGATGCGGAAGGAAGGGTGCGGATGTACATTTATTTTAAAGGTGGTGAGGGGAATGTCTGATATGCTTAAAACCTTTGTAACAAAGGAACTGAAGGAGCAGATTGAAAATAAATATGCTCATATTAAGTACCCGGTGGGATTGTATGCTAAAGTGCTGCAGGTTAAAAAAGAGAATGGCATTTCTGAATGTGTGCTTAAAATTCTTGACAAAAATTTGAGCGAGGATAACGCTTTTTCAGAACTGCCAGGCATAAAAACGGAACTCGAACTGAAGAAAGGTGAGATTGTTGTTATTTTATTACTGTATGGCGGCAACCAGGTGTATGTGCTCGGGAGGAAAACGGCATGACGATAACGGGGGAACACAACACGGATATCCTGCTGGATGAAGAGGGACAGCCCGTTCCGGATATGAATGGTGATTTTAAGACGGTGTCGGAGGACGAGTGTTGGCGGCAGGATTTGATTTTAGAGGGCGCTACGGAAGAGGGCGAGCTGTTTTATGAGGATTCCACGGGGAATGAGAGATACGGTTTTGGACTGACGGATTTTATTCATGCGGAAAAGAACGATTTTCTTGAGATGGAAATCAGGCAGCGGGTAAAAGCTAAGATTGATAAGCGGAATTTTTTAGATTCCCGTAAAACAAAGCAGAATATCGAATTTTCAAATGATAAATTCCGGGATGTGGTATCGGTGTCTAAGCAAGATTCCAGCGAGCAATATAATATGGAATTTATAGCGGAGGATGTGACGGTAATATGATAGA
>JAGAIK010000518.1 GCA_017626625.1 Roseburia sp. | reverse complement strand
TGATAGAGATTATTTCAGGTGAAAAAGGAAAAGGAAAGACCAAAGAATTGTTAGGAAAGGTAAATGAATCCGTTGCATCCATATCCGGCAATATCGTTTATCTTGATAAGAGTCAGAAACATATGTATGAGCTGAACAACAGAGTCAGATTAATCAATGTAATGGATTATCTCATTGATGACTGTGACGAATTCCTTGGTTTTATCTGCGGCATCGTTTCACAGGACAATGACCTGGAAGAGATGTATTTAGACAGTTTCCTTACGATTGCATCCATCGGTTCCGATGAGGAATTAAATCACGCAATTCAGAAACTGGATATGATTAGCGAGAAATTCAATGTAAAATTTGTATTGAGCGTTTCTAAAAATGAAGCGGAGCTTACCGATTTGGCAAAAGCGAAAATCGTCATTTCCTTATAACAATTAAAAAATAATTCAGTGCGGTACACAGGAAAAATTGTAGAAATTCTTACAGTCTTTCCTGCGTACCGCACTTTTTATGCACAAACCCGTGCAGCAGTATGCCGCTAAAAGTGGCGCACGGGCCGCACGGCGGGCAGGAGAAAAGCTTTCCTGTCCGATAAAAACAAAGCTTTAGCTTGCCATAGAACGGATTCGTCCAAAAAGGCTGATTAAATAAAGTCCTCCAATTCCTACGACGGCGTAAACAATACGTGAGAGCCAGGACATGTCTCCAAAGAGAAATGCCACCAGGTCAAATCTGAAAAAGCCGATTAAGCCCCAGTTGACAGCTCCGATAATGACTAATGTTAATAACGTGTAATCCAACCAATTTGTATTCATTGTTGACCTCCTTTTTGACTATTATGTTTCAAACAAGATTTTTTATACATGAAACTTTTTTGGATGTCTCCTATGGAAACGTTGTGTTCTGGCAGATAAAATGTTAAAATAGGTATGTTGAATTTTTAAAGAGGTGAACAGATTTTTGAGTAAAAATAAAAAGGTAGTAAAGTACCGGAAACCCTTCAATCTGAATATAGGCGTCGTCATTTTTGTCATTATTTTTATTTATCTGATTTTTAATATTTTTTCTTACATGACGACTACGCATATTTCCATCTATGAGGTGGAGCAGGGAACCATGGCGGCAAATAACGTATACCGCGGTCTGGTGCTGCGGGACGAGCAGATTGTAACGTCCTCCTATACCGGTTCCCTCAACTACTACGTAAAAGAGGCTTCCCGTGTAGGCTACGGCAGTCTGGTGTGCTCCGTGGACGAAAACGGCGACGTTTCCAAGCTGATTAACGAAGCCAATAAGGACAGCTCCAATTTAGACAGTGAAAGCTTAGATGCCATCGAGGAAAGTATCTACGAATTTCAGGCTGCCTATGAGACAAAAGATTTTTACAATGTCTATACCTTTAAGGACGATATCAATTCCACTCTGACGGAAGCCTTAAGCTTAAGCGCCCTGAATGAACTGGCTGATTACACCTCCAATGCAGGAAATTCCAGTTCCTTTCACCAGATTTATTCGGATACGCCGGGGATTTTAGTCTACTATACCGATGGTTTCGAAGGCGTCACAACGGAAACTTTTAACGCCTCCATGTTTGACGAGGCATCCTACGTAAAAAATAATTTTAAAAAGAATACCAGCGTCAATTCCGGGGAGCCGTTGTACAAGCTCATTGACAGTGAAGAATGGAATATTATCGTCCCCATAGAGGAGACCTTAGCCACCGCGCTGCTTGACGACGATACCATGAAAATCCGTTTTTTAAAGGACGACAAGACCGCCTATGCCACCTATATCATTGAAAACAGGGAGGGCGTTTATTATCTGATTATGACGCTGCGCAATTCCATGGTTCGTTATGCTAAGGACCGCTTTTTAGAAATAGAGCTTTTGCTGTCCGAGGAAACGGGGTTAAAAATCCCCAATTCTTCCATCACGGAAAAAGAATTTTATACCATTCCCCGGGAGTATTTTATGAAAGGAGGCGATTCCTCCGCGGAAGGACTGCTGGTGGAGCGCACAGATAAAAACGGCAAGGCAGCAACCGAATTTGTCAGTCCGACCATTTACTATGAGACAGAAAATTACTGTTATATCGACAGCGAAGACGTGACGGCGGGAGAGCGGCTCATCAAGTCAGATTCCAGCGAAACTTACACCGTTGGCAGCGATACCGCCGCCTTAAAGGGAGTTTATAATGTCAACAAAGGCTATGCCGTCTTTAAGCAGATTAATATTCTCTATCAGAGTGAGGAATATTCCATTGTGGAGACCGGGACTTCTTACGGTATCTCCCTGTATGACCACATTGCATTAGACAGCACAAAAGTGAATGAAAATGAATTGATTAAATAGGAGGAACATCATGTTAAAGGACAATTTGGCAAAGGTAGAAGAAAATATTGAGGCAGCCTGCAAAAAAGCAGGCAGGGAGCGCAGCGAGGTCACACTGATTGCCGTCAGCAAGACAAAACCGGTTTCCATGCTGCAGGAAATTTACGATGAAAATATCCGCCATTTCGGGGAAAATAAGGTGCAGGAGCTTTGTGACAAAATGGAGCAGTTACCGGAAGATATTGAGTGGCATATGATTGGACACCTGCAGCGCAATAAGGTGAAATACATTGTGGGCAAGGTGGCTTTGATACATTCCGTAGACACTTATCGTCTGGCGGAGGAAATCAATATCCAGGCAAAAAAGAAAAATGTCATTGTCCCCATTCTGGTAGAGGTCAATATTGCGGAGGAAGAGTCTAAATTCGGCATTTCCAAGGAGGACGCCATTCTTCTGGTGGAAGATATTTCCCATTTGGAAAACGTCCGCATCAAGGGTCTGATGACCATTGCCCCCTATGTGGAAAATCCGGAAGATAATCGACAGTATTTTCAAAAAATAAAACAATTATCTGTTGACATAACTAAGAAAAACATAGATAATGTATCTATGGAAATTTTGTCTATGGGTATGACCGGTGATTATATGGTTGCCATCGAAGAGGGCGCTACCATGGTACGTGTCGGGACAGGCATATTTGGGGAAAGAAATTATAAACAGGAGTGAGAACATGGGAGTTCTTGATAAATTTTTAAATGTAATGCGTCTGAATCCGGATGATGACGATGATTTTTATAACGAAGATTACGACTATGAAGACGATTATGTGGAGGAGGAACCGGTAAAAAAATCCTCCTTCCGCAAAGAGAAAAAAGAGGATTACGAAGAGGAAAAACCGATAAAGTCCACACCGAAAGTGACACCGATTCGTCCCGCAAAGAAACCCAGCAGCGCCGGTATGGAGGTCTGTGTTATCAAACCCACTTCCGTGGAGGACGCCAGAGAGATTACCGAGACGCTGTTAAACAACCGCACCGTGGTTTTGAATGTGGAAGGGCTGGACGTGGAGATTGCACAGCGTATCATTGACTTTACCTCCGGTTCCTGCTTTGCCATCAGCGGAAATCTGCAGAAGATATCTAACTACATATTTATTATCACACCGGCATCTGTGGATATTTCCGGCGATTTTTTAAGCTTAATTGATACATTTGAAACGAGAGGCATCCAGACAGACTTTTAATATGAACGAACAGGAACTTTGTAAAAAAAGATTACTGGATTTATCCAGACAGGCAGACAGAAAGGGAATCGTGTTATTCAGCGATTTCCTTAATTTGAATGAACTGAATATTTACCACCAGTGCGAGAACCTCTTTGCGTGCCGCAGTGAAAGCTTTGGTGGAATCCCTTATGCAGAGCGTCAGATGGTTGCCTTTCTTCCTGATGCTTTTTGTTTACGCAGAAGTTATGAAGAAGATTATGGCTTTTCTGACACCCCGGAGGACTTTGATGACGGCAGAAAGGGCGTACCACCTTCGGGTTTGGAATATCCCATCACAGCGCTTAAGGTTATGCCCGCCTATCCGAAATTTGCGGAAAAATTAGGACACCGGGATTTACTTGGCTCTATTATGAATCTAGGGGTAGAGCGAAGCAAAATCGGCGATATTCTCATGGGGGAGGACTGCGCCTATATTCTCTGTGAGAAAAGCATGGCACCTTATTTTATGGAAAATCTGGAAAAGGTGCGCCATACCTTAGTGAAGCTCTCCGCCGTTTCCTGTGACGAGATTACAGTACAGCAGAATCTGATGGAAAAGGAGGGGATTATCACCTCAAACCGCTTAGACGCCGTCATTGCCTGCGTCCACAAGCTTTCCCGCAGCCAGGCGTTAGAGCTGCTCCGGCAAGAAAAGGTGTTTGTCAATGGAAAAACCATCCAGAATCCCACCTATAGCTGCCAAAAGGACGATATTGTCTCCGTGCGGGGCTTTGGCAGGTTTATCTACCAGTCGGACTATGGCGCCACCAATAAGGGGCGGCTGAAAATCAAATACCAGCTCTACCAAAATTAGAACCCAGGCTTGAAAAATTCAGACCTGAGAAACTAAAACCCAGGCTTGAAAAATCCAGACCTGAGATTTAGATGCGCAATTATAAAAATTGTATGACCGCAGCCTGTATTTTGTGGTCAGAAGGAGATTACCATGGCAAAAAGTATTCCAGTTACCAATGGAACAGAAGTTATTTATCATATTGAACTTACCGACAGCTTTAGAGGGCTTAGCGATGAGCTGAAAAAACTGGGCTATTCCCCGGAGCGGAAAATCTGTATCGTTACCGACTCCAATGTTGCGCCGCTTTATGCGCAGGAGGTTTCCGAAATACTGAAGGCAGACTATCCCAACCTTTTTCTCCATACGTTTGCGGCGGGAGAACAGAATAAAAACGTAGCTACCGTAAATGAGCTCTATGAAACCCTGATTCGCAGCCATTTTGACCGCCAGGATTTATTAGTGGCGTTAGGCGGAGGCGTCGTGGGTGATTTGACAGGCTTTACCGCGGCAACTTATCTGCGTGGTATCGATTTTATCCAGGTGCCCACCACCCTGCTTTCCCAGGTGGACAGCAGTATCGGCGGGAAAACAGGCGTGGATTTCATGCAGTATAAAAATATGGTGGGAGCTTTTTATCAGCCCAAACTGGTCTATATGAACCTTGGCACCTTATCCTCCCTGCCGGAAAAACAAATTGTTTCCGGAATGGGTGAAATTTTAAAGCACGGACTGATTAAGGACAGCTCTTATTTTTACTGGATCAAAGAACACGAAGCAGAAATCCGGGATTTGCAGACAGAGGCTTTGGAAGAAATGATTTTCCGCAGTTGCAACATCAAGCGGGAAGTGGTGGAGCGTGACCCGAAGGAAAAAGGAGAGAGGGCGCTTTTAAATTTCGGTCATACCATCGGACATGCCATTGAAAAACTGTCCGATTTTAAGCTGTACCACGGGGAATGCGTGGGTCTTGGCATGGTGGCTGCCTCTTATCTTTCCATGAAAATGGGAAATATCAGTGAAGAAGCTTTTCGGACAATCGAAGACACCCTGCATGACTTTGGCTTCGCCACGGAAGTAACGGGCTTCGCCCCGGAGGCAGTATTGGCGGCAACCAAATCGGATAAAAAAATGGTGGGAAATAAAGTAAAATTTATCCTGCTGAAAGAAATCGGAAATGCTTATATTTACCGGGATTTATCCGATGAACAGATTTTAGAAGCCATTGCCTTTGTATGTAAATAATGCTTTGATTCCGGAGACACACAACACAGGCAGAACAAGCTGTCTGGAGAAAATGGAGAGAATACATGGAACGTAACAATACACGGCAACATCATCTTTTCAAAAAAACGGTCATCGGTGCAGTGATTTCTGCGCTCCTTATCGTTTTTGACCAGTTGACAAAATACTGGGCAATTACCGGCTTAAAAGATAAGCCTGCCTTTGTGATATGGGACGGTGTTTTTGAATTGCGATATCTGGAAAACAGGGGCGCTTCTTTTGGAATTTTGCAGAACCAGAAGTGGTCGCTGGTTATTTTTACCATGCTTGTCCTGGTTGTCCTGATTTATTTCTTTGTAAAGAAAATACCGGATGAACGGCGATTTTTCTTTTTAAATGCAATCACGGTACTTATTTTTTCAGGAGCAGTGGGGAATCTCATTGACCGGCTGGCAAGGAATTATGTGGTGGATTTCTTTTATTTCTGCCTGATTGATTTCCCTATCTTTAATGTGGCGGATATTTATGTGGTTACTGCCGCCATTTTATTGATTATCTTGGGATTATTCTATTATAAGGACGAGGACTGGGAAATGATAATGCCCTCCGGGAAGAAATCTGCAAAACAGTAGCTTTCATAAGGACGAGGGCTGGGAAATGATAATCCCCTCTAGGAAGAAATCTACAAAACAGCAATTTTCAAAATTTTATTGTGAGGAACGGAATGAATACAGAGACGTTTGAAGTGGAAATGGAACATGAGGGAGAACGGTTAGATAAATATTTGAGCATTATTTTTGATGAGGCGGCATCCGAAAGAGGATTGACGCCTCAATCACGTTCTTTCTTCCAAAAGCTCATTAAGGACGGTCAGGTAGCTGTCAATGACACCGTGCAAAAGGCAAATTACCGCCTGAAGGCGGAAGACTATGTTACCGTACAGATTCCCGATGCCGTGGAAACTCCCATTTTGCCGGAAAATATCCCCTTGGATATTCTCTATGAGGACAATGACCTCCTGGTGGTAAATAAGCCTAAGGGCATGATGGTGCACCCCTCTGCGGGCCATTACAGCGGCACCCTGGTAAATGCTGTTATGTATCACTGTAAGGACAGTCTCTCCGGCATTAACGGCGAAATCCGTCCGGGTATCGTACATCGCATTGATATGGACACCACCGGTTCTCTTATTGTATGCAAAAATGATGAAAGCCATATCTGCATTGCCGAACAGATAAAGGAGCATTCCTGCAACCGCAGATACCGGGGGATTGTCTGCGGTGTAGTCAAAGAAGAGGAGGGCACCATAAACGCTCCCATCGGACGTCACCCGGCAGAACGCAAAAAAATGGCAATCAATGAAAAAAACGGAAAGCCCGCCGTTACCCATTATAAAGTGTTAGAGCGCTTTGAACGCTATACCTACATGGAATTTCAATTAGAGACAGGGCGCACCCATCAGATTCGCGTCCATATGGCGAGTATTGGTCATCCACTGTTGGGAGATATGCTGTATTCTAACGGAAAAAGCCCCTACAAGCTGCAGGGACAGACTCTCCATGCCATGACCATCGGATTTGTCCATCCAAAGACCGGAGAATATATTGAAGTTTCCGCACCTTTGCCGGAATATTTCGAGAAAATACTGCGTGATTTGCGATAAATTGTATTAAAATATTATAAAAAAATTGCAAATTTCAATAAATTCTTTTGCATTTTGCCGAAAATATAGTATAATTGGTATAGAAACATTCATAAGTTTATATAATTACTTTTTGAATGAAAGCATAATAGTATCTGCAGCATGACATATCATTTTACACAGCGTTTGCAGATTGCAGAAAGGCAGGGGATTTTATATGGGAAACAAAATCTATACGATCGGACGTGAATTTGGCAGCGGCGGCAAAAAAGTAGGGGAAGAACTTGCCAAACGTCTGGATATTAAATTATACGATAAGGAATTGTTGCAGCACGCAGCGAAAGAGAGCGGCTTTTGTGAGGAAATTTTTGAAAACCATGATGAAAAGCCAACCAACAGCTTTTTATATTCTCTGGTAATGGATACATATTCTGTCAGCGGCTATTCATCTGCGCCGTTTCTTGATATGCCTTTAAATCATAAGGTATTTTTAGCACAGTTCGAGACGATTAAAAAGATTGCGGCACAGGAATCCTGCGTAATTGTAGGCAGATGTGCAGATTACGCATTATCCGAAAATCCGGACTGTATCAATGTGTTTATTCACGCAGATATGGAAAAACGTATGAAGGAAGTAAGCAAGCGTTTCAATATCACAGAGAATAAAGCAAAAGATATGATTCAGAAAAAGGATAAGCAGCGTGCCAGCTACTACAATTATTACACCAGCAAAAAATGGGGGGATTCCCTCAGCTACGACATGACTTTAGATGCCGGAAAACTTGGCATTGACGGTTGTGTGGATATGATTTTAAAGTTCCGGGAGATTTTAGATGCCAGGAAAAAATGAATATCATCTTCCCGCCTCATCTTGGAGGCGGGATTTTTTATGGGTAAACATGATGTCGAGGATTCTCGATATTCTCTAATGTTGGAATGATGATATTAAACTATTCGTTAAACTTGTGAATGTTTCACGAAAGCAGGGCGGTAGTTTTTGGGGTGCGACTTTAGTTATCCCGTTGGAGCACCCCGCATAAAAACTATTTGTGAAATATTAGTTTAACGGGTAGTTAATCGGTATAATTTTTAGAAAACTTAATAGAGCAAAAGTACCAGGGAATAGTCTTGTGTGCTATTCCTTTTTGTGTGCTAGGGATAATTATTAAAAGAGTGTATCAAAGTTAGAAAACAAGTTCTGACATTTTCTCTTTCCCCCCTGGAGATGGGGAAGGGGGAAAGAGGTGGCACGGAGCTTGCCGGAGTGACGGAGTTAGAGGGTTAGGAATGGTACACGCATACTATGTATCAACTTTAGAATGATTGAGGAAAGAGAGGAAAAAGCAAAATGTACGATGAGACAATTTACCAGATAGAGGAAATCTTGCGTGTGTGGCATGAACGTGGCTACCACTGTGACGGTGCTTATGTTGTCAAACAAGCGGTAAGCCGTATGTATCGTATTGTTATTGGAATTGATACAGGTTCTATACCTGCAAAATCAGAACAACTGTTCGGGAAGTCGGGGCTAGTATTACCCCCGACTTCTGTTGCAGTCGCAAAACAGCTAAAAAGTCAGTAAAATCAAGGGATAGAATTTGCGACATTATTTTTTGAACTTCTGTCGCAGTCGCAAAAATAAAGTAGCAGAATGGAGGATTTAGGCGTGGGAGATGTGCAAAGTAGGAAGTGGCTTTTGACAATAAACAATCCGGTGGATAAAGGGTATACACATGAGTTTATAAAAAGTCAGTTGTCAAAAATGAAAAGTTGTGAATATTGGTGTATGAGTGATGAAATAGGATTAATGGGACAAACGTATCATACTCATATTTTTATAGCCTTTGGTTCTGGTGTTCGTTTTTCCACATTGCATAAAAAATTTGAGGGTGCGCATTTTGATGTAGCAAAGGGGACATGTGAACAAATTCGTGAATATGTATTTAAAATCGGAAAATGGTTAAACACGGAAAAAGAAGATACAAGGGTGGAGGGAACTCAAGAAGAATATGGAGAAGTTCCGGTTGAACGTCAAGGAAAGAGGAATGATATTGATGACCTTTACGACATGATAAAGCAGGGAATGACGGACTATGAAATATTAGAGCAACATTCGCAATATATGTTGAATATGGATAAAATAGAGCGGTGCCGACAAGTAGTAATGGAGGAGAGATACAAGAATGAATGGAGGGCACTCCATGTTACATATATCTATGGTGAGACGGGTAGAGGTAAAACCCGTTCTGTAATGGAAAAATACGGATATGATAAAGTGTACCGGGTAACAGATTATGAACACCCTTTTGACGGCTATAAGGGGCAGGCGGTACTTGTGTTTGAAGAGTTCCGTTCTAATATCCGTATCTGGGATATGTTGAATTATTTAGACGGATATCCGGTGGAACTGCGTTGTAGATATGCAAATAAGGTTGCCTGTTTTACAGAGGTATACATAATCAGTAACATTTCATTGCGTGACCAGTACACCGATATACAACGTTTGCAGGGTGAGACATGGAAAGCATTTTTACGCCGTATACATGACGTTGAAATTTTTATCAATGGAGAAGTGCATAAGGGAACTTGTAAAGAATACATGGAAGGATTTATTCCCACCAGAAAGAAATGGGAAGATGTAAAATAATTAATGTGGGTTGTGCTTTTCATCTTCAAGCATTTCATTCCAACAGGTATCCATATAGGATTGATTGTTTTTTCTTCTGGCAGCACTTTGGTTATGGTTTTTAGTTGATTTAGGCTGATGATAGAAAGGGCGTTTTATTTTATCAGTTGGTTTGTAGATGTAGTTACAATGTTCCCGTAAAAAGAGCGCAAAGACTATTAAAATTGCTATGAGTGTGCAACCTAGTGCCATATGAAAATCTCCTTTGTTTGTATATGCTTAATTGTGAAACGGTAAAGGGTATATGCGTACAGTTTCATGATTTTTGTTGTCGTGAATGCCCGTAGTGCTTAGGTAGATAGCGATAATTGTTACAATGATAATGACTATCGTGTTGATAGCAGGGTGCGTTTTTAAGAATATAGTGATACGTAGCGGGGGCTTGTTTTGTGAACGCCGATACAATCTTACCAGAACGCATATGACAATGAGTGTTGAAATTATTTCATAAAGCGTCATGGTGTTATCTCTTGCATTTCAATAGTTCCGTGTTCTTTTTCATAGATTGCAATTTGTTCTTTTAACATTCTTTCTATTTGTTTTCTTATTGGTCTATCTTCCATGTTGGCAATAG
>JAGAIK010000517.1 GCA_017626625.1 Roseburia sp. | reverse complement strand
ACACCCCCTGCCCTTCCAAGCTGTTCTTTGGCAGAAATTTACATTGCTGCAAAGTCTGCTGCATGAAAAAGTTTATGCGTGGGATAATGTTGGGAACATGAAATGTTGGTTTTCAAAGGTGATGAAGTTTTCGCCTTTTACAAAAAGGGTGGTGTCTTCTTCTTTTCGCTCGCTGCATTCATATCCGGTGGTGTCTGATGGGGTAAAGCCCAGGATAACTTTGGTTATGGGGCTGCCGAATGACTTTATAATATCTTCCAGTGTAATGCTGCTTGAAGAAAATATGGCGTGCAACAACAGTTTGCCGGATTCTATTTCTGCGATTGCATAGGTATCTGTGGTTTTATCATAATAGACATTTTCCTGCATGAATTTTGTTACATAGAACATAAATAATGCGCTGTTGTCTGCCATGTCGAACTGCCCGTGGAAGGTACTGGTTTGGATTGTGTGTTCTAGTTTTTTCCAATGGGACTTTTCTTTCATGGGGGCTGGTTTCATGGTGGATGGCGTGTTGTGGGAAACCGGTTTGGAGTACTGATATTCTTTTGCTTTGCGGTAGCCGAATTTCGGGTAAAAGTCAAGGACACTGTCGTTGGCAAAAAGATAGAAGCCCTCTGCTTTTTCTCCGTAGTCTTTTTCGATTTCCTGCATAATTTCACGTATCAAGCCCTGTTTTCGGTAGGGTTCGGCTGTCATTACGGTTCCCAACTGGATGAAATGTTTGATGGTTCCGTTCTGGTTCATGTCCATAATGTTGACGGAAATGTTGGCGGCTACTTGCCCTTCATGAACGATGGAATAGGGGATATAGTTTTCTCCCCAAAATCCGTTTTGGTACCAGTCCTCAAAGTCCAGACCGAAAGTGGCTGAGGCAAGGTGGTTAAAGCTTTGGCGCAGAGGGGCGTTGTTACGGTAGTTTTTGATAATTTCGCTCATTTTTTCTCCCATCATGTGTTTGTTTTTGCATGTATTCTTTCATTTTTTGTTTCTATAATTTCCTTTGTGGACTTACTTTTTGCATGTATTTTTCTTTTTTATTTCTACAGAGTTCCCTTTGCAGACTTAACTTTCTGAATGTATTTTTTTATTCCTGCCGTTTTCTTTGCAGGCTTAGTTTTTTACAGAATTTTCTTTATTCCGGCTGCTGACTGGCTAAGTAGAGTTTCTGGAAATAGAGATTATTTTTCATCAGTTCGGGAAAGGTTCCCTGACCTATGATTTTTCCCTGATGAAATACCAGAATTTTGTCAAAATCTGCAACGGAATTTATGCGGTGGGCGATGGCAATAACGGTCTGATTTTTTAAATGGGAAAGTATTTCTGCCATCACCTGTTTTTCTGTCAGGTTATCCATTGCGGAGGTTGCTTCATCTAAAATGGTAATACCGGAAGCATGATTTTCCTTTAGTAGCAGGCGTGCCATCGCAAGACGCTGTTTTTCGCCGCCGGATAACGCAGTGCCCCGTTCTCCGATTTCCGTTTCCAAACCATTTCGCAGGTTTCCAAGTAGTGGGGACAACTGCATTTTTTCCATTGCTTTATTTAATTTTTCTTCCGGCACATTCCTGCCAAACACCAGATTTTCCCGAATGGTTCCGTCAAAAACCGGGGCGTCCTGCGAGAGATAATTGAAACTGCCGTAAAGGTGGTTCAGGTTCAGTTCCTTTAACTCCTTGCCGTCTATCTGGATGCTTCCGTCCTCGTATTTTAAAAGTCCTGCCAACAGCTTTGCCAGCGTGGATTTACCGGAACCGCTCTCCCCCACGAATGCTACTTTCTCTCCTTTTCTGATGGCGAAGGAGAGATTTTCCAGCAGTTTTCTCTCTTCCTTGGAATTTTCCTTATAGGGGTAAATGATGTTTTCCAGCTGGTTTCTCTCTTCCCTGAAGTTTTCCTTATAGGCGAAGGAGAGATTTTCCGACGTTTTTCCCTCTTCCTTAAAATTTTCTTTATAGGCAAAGGTCAGATTTCTGACGCAGATTTCTCCCTGCAGTTTTGTAATTATGCTCCCCTGCTCTAACATGGCGTCCTCTTTTGTCTGTAAAAATTGTGTGTATCTGCGGTAGGCTGATAAATCCAGTTTATACTGCACATAGAGCACGTTAAAAATGGCAATGGGAGTATAGGCATTTTCAATTAACGTAAGCAATGCCACTACGGAACCCACGGAAACACTCTGACTGCTCCAGACATAAATCAGGATACCGATATCCAGCACCGCCACTAACAAGGCAAAAATGGTGAAAAATGCTTCGTGTATCAGGTTCATTTTTACCTTTGAGGAAACAATCTCTTCCTTTGCAGCCTTCGCTTTTTGGATTTCTCCGGGAAATTGACGCTCCATGCGGAACACCAGCATTTCCATGAATCCTCTGACAAGGAAGTGATTTAATCGCTCCTCCTGGTTTAATATTTTTTCTTTTAGACGGTACAGTGCTTTTAGCAAAATATTCGTCACAAGGAAAATGAAAAGATAACCGGATAAAATCATTCCTGTCACCGCCGGGCTGATATTCCGGATAAAATACAGGGCAAAGCCTATTGTTGGAAGCAACTGCCGGAGCACAGCAAACCAGAAATCATATAAAACATTTTTTCCCGCTTCCGCTCCGTTTTCTATCCGCTGCACCAGTTTTCCCGTGCCGTTTTTCTGATACTCCTGATAATCCATACGGCTGATTTTTTCAAGAGCCAATAGTTTGAAATCCAGATAGATTCCATGCTGCAGTTTTTTTGCCGGATATTCCTCTGCATAATTCAAAAGATAATTTGCAATGAGGATTGCACCATACAGCAAAATGCCTGTCAATGCAAGATTTCGCTCCGCAAGTCCATCTACGATTCTCCGGTAAAAATCCGCCTTGAAATTTTCCAAAAAAGCATTGCCTAAGCCGATGAGCAGATAGGCAAGCACCATAACTTTATTTTTCTTTAATACCGCTTTTATGTAGCGCATAACTGTACTCCTTTTCTTTTGGTTGAAACATTTGCTCCTGCTCTTTCCAAAATCAGTACAGTTGTGACTGCCAGCAAGTTTCTTTTTTCTCAGCACAATCTGCTAACAGTTTTTCCTCAACTGTACTGAGTTGTTACCTCGTTTCTGTCTCACGGAGAGCTCACCCCTTTCAAAAATAACTGCTGTCCGGCTGAATATGTGACTGCCGCCACATAGGTGTTACACTAATTTTCCGTAAAAACCCAGTTCCCGAAACCGCTGTTTTTTGCGGCATGGTAGACAGGCTCTATCACATCTTCCAGTTGTCCTTTAAACTCTGTTTCCGATAAGCCTTTGCGGTACAAGCGGTGCCGGATGTCACTATTATTCAGGTGCTCTTTGGCACATTTATCAAACTCCCGGTGCACTGCTTCATATTCCCACATCATCTGATAAGAAATATATTCCTGCTCTCCAAAGAGAGGAAAATAACTTTCCCAGTCCGGCAGATAGTTACTCTTCTTACTATTGATGCTTCTTGTGGTGGGGTGCAGATTCCAAAATTCGTCATGCGCCACATAGGACCACGGCACAAAATGATCAATGGACAGTTCCTTCTCCGTCACCATTTCGTGATGAAATATTTCATGGACAGGACGAAGTTCCATAATGAGCCGCCAGTATTTGATGACCTTCTCTAAATCCCGTGCCTGAGGCGGGCTGAGTTTGTCTGCGATTCCCGGCACGCTTGGATTGCGCTTTTGGAGATAAGTTATCATGTGATATTGCAACCAGCCTTTGATAATCTCCCGGTTTTTCCGAAAATATAACTGCCATTCCGGCTGGATATGAATGGTGGTGCGCAGTCCGTTGTAGCTGTTAAAATAATAAATCAGATGTTTCTGCTCATTGATTCTGCGAATCCGCTCCTCCATACGGCTGTCTAATTCTTTGTTGCTCACCTCCGGCATAAAAGGCGCCTGCAGGCGGTAGGGAACATTTTTTATCAATGTCTTTTTTATCGTAAGTACTTCTTTATCACGGCAGTCGTGGAGATAACGCAGGATTTCCGATTTCTTTTCGGAGGGCTTTAGATTGGTGGTTTCATGGATGTGGCAGACTGCCTTTTCCAGATTGTCCTTCGGTCCTAAATTCAGATGGTATTCCGACACCATGTACCATGCCGCCGCTATCATTTCGTCCACCAGTTCCTCAAAGGTAAAGACGGACTTTCCCTCTTCCAGTTTTGTCAGGATTGCCTGAAACCAGAAAAATTTATAGCATTCACTTGTCTTATCAAAAATGCGCCCGAGATAGGGTACCCCGAGTTCCTCTTCGTATGGCAGTTCCATAGGTTTTTCCTCTTAAAGCTGAAATTTATAAATATTGGGCACGCTTCCTTCTCCAAAGGTCTTAAGCGCCATGCGGTACATGGCTTTTCCGTGAATGCGGTCATGCCAGAGAAAGCGCCGGAAAACTTTCCGCAGCGACCACTCCTCCTCATAGCTGCCAAGCCATACCTTATTTTCCAGAAAATCCGGCGTCTTTTCCAGGAGCGCAAACCCCTTTTCCCTGCATTCTAAGATAGTGCCCCGGTTGTCTGCATTCACTCCGATTTCGCTGAAATAATAATCGTTTACGTTTTTTGTATGCTGGTACATCTCTTCCGCCGTTCCTGGCACCTCTCCATAAAAGGTCTTTCTGCGGGGTAAAACGCTTTTCTGTTTATCGGGAATCGCTTCGTATAATTTCTGAAAATCCGCTGCCGATTTTAATGTCAGCGACTTTAAACGGTCATATTCCTCCGGTATCAGAGGCTTCCGTTCTTCCTCAAAAATCACATCGGAATCGGCGTCGCATATCTGAAGCCCGGATATTTTTTCCTGCACGATTTCCATGTCCATGGTTTCGACTGCTGCACCTTCCAGCTTTTCACAATGGTGGTTGTATTCGTTTTTCATGTTCACCGTTTCGACTGCTGCACCTGACCATGCAGAATATGAGGCTATTTCACGCGGCATTTTTTGCAGTGCGGTCTCTAAATTTTCTCCGCGGGTATATGCCCCAATGTAATCCACGGAATATAAAATGCTGTCATTTTGATTATGTTCCCAGACGCAGCGGATTTTCATATCACAGGTTCCTCCAGTTTTGTTTCAGCCCTTATGCGAAACACATAGTTATATTTTATCACAATTTTGTCGGGTTTCCATCTTTTATGCAGGATTTTACTTTATTTAACAAAAGAGAAATAGGTTATATGATTAGAAAAGTTCTACTTTCCACATCTTCGGATGCCCGTAATGACTTTAATTTCCCCATTCCACATATTATGAAGCAGTCTTTCCAGATAAGATTTTCTTTCAACCATAGTTTT
>JAGAIK010000516.1 GCA_017626625.1 Roseburia sp. | reverse complement strand
GCAGACCATAGAGAGTTTTCGACTGGCAAGGGAGCTGGGCTTCGACAATATAAATATGGATTTAATTTTAGGACTGCCGGAGGAGCAGCTTTCGGATGTGAAAAACACCATGGAACAGATTAAGATGTTGGCGCCGGATAATCTGACGGTACATTCCCTGGCATTGAAGCGGGCAGCACGGCTCAATATGTTTAAGGAAGATTATAAAAATTATAAGATGGTGAATACCCAGGAACATATGGAACTGGTGGCAGCCTATGCCGCAGAGTTAGGGCTGCACCCGTACTATCTTTACCGCCAGAAGAGCATGGCGGGCAACCTGGAAAACGTGGGATATGCCAAGGAGGGAAAGGCCGGGGTTTATAACATCTTGATTATGGAGGAGAAACAGACTATAATGGCACTTGGCGCAGGCGCTACCACGAAATTCGTACAGTACGCCGGAGCGAAGGAAGCGGTGATAAACCGTGTGGAAAATGTAAAAGATGTGAAAAACTATCTGGAACGCATCGATGAAATGATAGAGCGGAAGATGAGAAAAATGGAGGAAATCGCATGGCATTAAGCAAGAAGCCGGTCAACGGCATGAAGGATATTTTACCGGAGGAAATGCAGATTCGTGATTATGTGCAGCAGGTCATTAAGGAAACCTACCGCAGCTTCGGATTTACACCCATTGAAACCCCCTGCATGGAAAACATTGCCAATCTCAGCAACAAACAGGGCGGAGAAAACGAAAAACTGATTTTTAAGGTGATGAAGCGGGGCGAGAAATTAAAAATTGACGAGGCAAAGGAAGAAAGCGATTTGGTGGATTTTGGTATGCGCTATGACCTGACGGTGCCACTGGTGCGTTATTACGCCAACAATGCCAACAATCTGCCCTCTCCTTTTAAGGCGCTTCAGATGGGCAGCGTGTGGAGGGCGGACAGACCACAGAGAGGACGCTATCGCCAGTTTATGCAGTGTGACATTGATATTATCGGTGAGCCCAGCAATTTAGCGGAAATCGAGCTGATTTTAGCCACCACCACCACCATCGGCAGATTAGGATTTGAGAATTTTGAAATCCGTATCAATGAGCGCCGTATCTTAAAAGCCATGGCAGCTTACAGCGGTTTTCCGGAGGAAGAGTTCGACACCGTATTTATCATTTTAGATAAGATGGACAAGATTGGCTTAGAGGGCGTGGCGGAAGAACTTGCAAAAGAGGGCTACGCAAAGGAGTCCATCGACAAATATTTAGCATTGTTTGAGGGCGTGGAAAAAGCCGATAATGGTATCAAATATTTAGCGCAGACCTTAGAGGGCTTTTTAGACCCGGAAGTGGAGAAAAACCTGTTAGAAATCATCGACAGCGTGGAGTCAGCAAAGACCGCTTCTTTCAAAATGGTGTTTGACCCGACCTTAGTGAGGGGCATGAGCTATTACACCGGAACAATTTTTGAGATTTCCATGCCGGAATTAGGCGCAGCCTGCGGCGGCGGCGGACGCTATGATAAGATGGTAGGAAAATTTACCGGGCAGGACGTTCCGGCCTGTGGATTTTCCATCGGCTTTGAGCGTATTATCTTACTGTTGATGGAGAGCGGCTTCACCGTACCAATGCAGCCCCCGAAGGTGGCTTATCTGATTGAAAAAGGGTATCCTGCGGATAAGCTTTGCGAGGTGATAAAAAAGGCACAGGAAGAACGTAGCGCCGGAAAACAGGTATTGGTAGTGCGCATGAATAAAAATAAAAAGTTCCAGAAAGAAAAATTAAATGCCGAGGGCTACAGGGAGCTTGTTGAATTTTTTAACAACTAAAGCCCGAAGGTATCGGACAACAAGCTCCCCGATATCGTTGAATTTTTTAATAAGTAAATAGGAAAGAGGTTTATAGTTATGGCAGAGTCGATGAGAGGATTGCACAGAAGCCACAGGTGTACCGAGGTTT
>JAGAIK010000515.1 GCA_017626625.1 Roseburia sp. | reverse complement strand
GTAATCGTTAATGGCAAAGGTATCCCTCACCTCCCCACTTACGGAAACAGCTCCCACCGCATTGATTTTACCGTCCTCTAAACTGAATTTTGCAATCCGGGTTGTGGAATTTCCATTGGAATAATCCTCCTGGTAAAGATATGCCGCCTCTGTACTGACATAGATTTCCACATATCCGTTTAAAATCGCAGTGTTATCCACAACCTTATCCGGGGTATTCACATCTACTGCGGACACAATCAGCCCCTGACTGCACTCTTCTGAGAGATAAATGCAGTCCGCCGCCACGGCTTTGCCGTTCACTAACGGTATCCATCCGCCCACATTTTCTTCCAGTACCGCTTCTTTTTTGGTCAAAGAAGGATATCCCATGGTCTCATCCGTAAACAGATAAATGATGCTGCCGATTTTCCTTGAAGTATGGTAGTAGCCGTCCTGCGCCATGGTGCCTGACAGCTCCGGCTGCCTTCGGTCACTGATGTCATATGTCCTGATTTCAGTTTCTATATCCGAAGAAAGGTAATACACATCCTCTGTCCTTCTCTTCCCGGTATCCGGTTTTAATCCTGTGGTCTCCTTCTGCACAATAAGATTTAAGATATCACCGTCCACATACATTTCAAGCACCTTGTCAGACGTGCTCTCTAAAGCAAGCTGGATTTCTCCTGCTTTCTCTAAGGCTCCGCCCCGGATATCCGTGATTATTACACGGTTCCCGGTCACTGTATAAATATAAGAGCCGTCCGTCTTAATAATATCGCTTTCGTCCACCCCCTCTGTCTGGAGATTTGTTTTGGAATATTTCTTTTCTGCGGAATCACTATCCGTGATAAGCTCTTCGCCCTGAGAATATTTGATATTATTCACAAAGGAAGAATCTTCGTAAGCCACACTGTTTTCCACTGTATCTGATGTGTCTGCCGCCGCACCTGAGGTACTGCTATCTTCATAGTCATAGACCGCACCATCTTCATTTACTGCCATGTCATAGACAACGTCCGCCTCCCGCGTCTGTTTATTTTGTTTTAAGAGCTCATATACTTCGTCGTAACCCTTTGCTACTGTATATAAATCCCCCGCATCCTGTTTCGGCGTGGTATTTTCTGCGCTCTCTGCCCCATCTCCTGTACTGTCAGTATTTTCACCGCTTTCTGCACTTTCCGCCATGTCTGCCGCATATCCGGCTGTGTCCTCTGCATTTTCGCCGCTTTCCGCCATGTCTGCCGCATATCCGGCTGTGTCCTCTGCATTTTCGCCGCTTTCTGCGCTTTCCGCCACGTCTGCCATGCCTGTCGTTGCATCCACACCGCAGCTTTCATGGTTTAACTTCCACGCCTGCATTCCTGCCGCACCGCAGATAAGCAGTACCAACGCCGCCGCTGCCACCCTGCTGCCGTGCAAGAACCTCCTGCTGCGAATCTTATTCCCTTTTTCCTGATATTCTTTCCGCAGCTTTTCTTTCATATGTTCCGGACAAAGGCTCTCCGGCACCGGCTCCTTTTCTGCTGCGTCATTGATTTTTTCCAATATATCTTTTTCCGTCATAACGGTTCCTCCCTTCCTGCTTAATTTTTCATATCCTCTAATTTTCTCGCCAGCTTTTTTAATCCCCTGCTTTCCTTCGAGCGGACCGTATTCTCATTCATATGTAAAATCTCTGCAATTTCCCGGCTGGTGTAGCCCGCAAACTGGTGCATACTGATAATCAGACGCTCCTCGTCCGCCAACTCAAAAAAACTGCTCCGTATCAGCACCCGCTCCGCAACGCCTGTTTCCGGCTGCTTTTCCGGAAGTTCTTCCTTTAACTCTTCATTTTTCCTGGTATATTCCCGCAGCTTATCCTTACATTTATTGGATAAAATGCGGAAAATCCATCCCTTAAAGGCTTCCTCTGCCCGCAGCTTTTTTATCGCGGCAAAGGCATCCGCAACTGCTTCACTCACCGCATCCTCTGCATCGCTGGTATTGCGCAGGGTATAAAGGGCAAAGCGGTACATGCTCTCATAAACCTCTGCATAGAGCTCTGCAAAAGCATCTACATCTCCCCTTTTTGCCAGTTTTACTTTCTGTAAATAGTTTTCCATAACTTTCCTCATTTCCGGATGATTTCCTTGCAACATGTATCTCATGAGTTACCTGTCATATTTATAGTCTAAAAAAGATGGGAAATTGTTGCAACCAATTTCCCATCTTTTTGATTTTTTTCCAAGAAACTATTTTTCTCTCTTTTTTATGCCTTATTCTCACCTTTTATCAGATTACAGACTGCTGCAACCAGCCCAAAGAGTACCCCTGCAATGGGCCACACAATCCAGGTAAAGCCCCAGTTCATGGTAACAAAGCTCCAGGCTAAATAAATAACTACCGCGGCTGTCCAATATACACTGCCAATCCGGTCAATCAACTTCGCATTGTTCTTCTTTCCCTCAGAATAATCTCCCTCCTCAAGAAGTATATTCAGACATTCTCTTCTTGCGCCTGCAATGATGAAGCAAACCACCGCAATCCCTACCAGAAACAGCAAAATTGCTGCGGACATTCCCAATACATAGTCATCATCACTCTCTAAAGCACCAAATACAAGAAACTGCACCACACCGAAGATGCAGAGCGAAACTCCGATGATAATAGACGCTGCAAATCTGCCGGTTCCAGACTCCTTCTGTTCTCTTAACTCCCTCAGAAAACCTTCGTCTAACTTAAGCTGCTCTTTTTTCATAAACTCATATTTCTCCAGCTTAATCCCATGATAGATAAATAATCCCACTGCTACAGCAATCATTACAAACAACGGTATCAGTCCGAGAAATACCATGGATACATCTGATATCCCCTCTACATTTCCAAAAACAAAAAGCGGTATCGGACACCAGATACAAAGCAGAACCCCTAAAGCAATCCACTTATATGCTTTTCCGGCAAAAGAAAGATACTCTTCCGCCTCCTCTCTGCGGATATACCTCTTTGTACTCTGTGTTCCGGCAGTTTCTGTCTGATGGATACCCTCTAATCCCAATTCCTCTTTCAGCTCCTCTAAATTGCCAAACTCGGAAATCACAATTCCCACAGCTTCATTCTCCCGTTTTCCCTCCGCGAGCAGCTCATTGTATTTGTCCTCCATCATGGCGGCAAGCTCTGCCTTCGCCCGCTCCGTCTCCGGCGTCTTTGGCAGACTTAAAAACATATTGTCCAAATAAGATAAAATCGTTTCCATAACCAGTTCTCCTTTATTCTTTCACAAATTTTTCCACAACTTCCTTTACTAACTGCCACTCCCTGCATTTTTCCTGGTAATAACTGCTCCCCTCCGGCGTAATCCTGTAATATGTTCTCTGTTTGCCGTTGGTTTCCGTCCCGAAATAGCCCTCAATATAACCTGCCTTTTCTAACCGGGTAAATGCGGAATAGAGCGTTGTCTCCTTCATCACATATTTATCACTGCAAATTTGCCTGATTTGTTTTGATATTTCATACCCATAGGAATCCTGCTCCATCAGCAGAGACAATATCATCAAATCATTGTAACCCCGCATGACATCACTGCCAATCAATCCATCGTCCCCTTTCTCTCTGTATACTGTGCGCACTTATACAGCAAGGTTCTCTTTTTAAAATTACTCCAACAGAAGTACTACGTCTGATAAAGTAGTTATATCATAATTACTACGACAGGTCAAGTACTTCTGTGATAAATGTATCTTTTCTGACACTTCTTTTTTCACAAAGCACATGCTATAATGGCAATATAAAAATTATCGGAGAACAGTATGACAATCGAACAAATTTTACATTGCATTATAGAAACAGGCAAAAAATATAACTGTAGGGAAATCTATCTATTTGGTTCCAGAGCCAAAAATACCAACCGGGAACGCAGTGACATTGATATTGCCGTTGTGGGAGCAGTCAATTTTGAACTGCTGCGGGATGAAGTGGAACCAGCGCCAAATTCTGCATTACTTTTGAACTGGCATGGAAAGTTTTAATTGCATAAAAACAGCAGGCCGCTCACAGCCTGCTGTTTTTATGTACTTCCTATTCCGTTTTAAATACGGAAATCTCGGTTTTCAATTCATTCATATTCGTACCTAAGGACTCTGCGGTACTGTTCATGTTATCCACATTCTGCCGCAGCTTCGCTGCCACATCCTGAACAATCTTAGCACCCTCTGCCGTTTCCTCAATAATATCGGAAATATTCTTAACTGCCAGCACAGCGTCCTCACGCTCTCTGTCTGCCTGTTCGGTACTGGTGACAATCTCTTTTAATCCCTCGAATAAGGTCTGCATACACTGATTCATATCCTCAAAGACACTGACAATTTCTTCCACTGCCGCAGTCTGGGAAGTAACCATCTCCCGGGCTTCCTTCGCATTCTCCACACTGACAACCGTCTGGTCTGTGATATGGGTCACATTATTCTGGATTTCTCTCGCTGCCTCTGCGGAATGGTCTGCCAACTTACGGATTTCCTCCGCAACAACTGCAAAGCCCTTTCCAGCCTCCCCGGCACGCGCCGCCTCAATGGAAGCATTCAGGGATAACAGGTTGGTCTGCTCGGAAATATCGGTAATCGTCTCCACAAACTCGTTGATAATCTCAGATTCCCGTCTCAGCTCTTCGATACTGTCCTCTACCTTGATGGTAATCTCCGTGGTCTCCGAAGCCCGGTCGCCTAACTCCCGCACCATCTGAGTTCCCTGCTCTATCATCACTTCCGCTTCGCTGACTAATTTTTCCACCTTCTCAACGATACGGCTGACTTCCCTGATTTCCTCGGAGAGCGTATCCGTCTTTCTCACACACTCCTGTGCATGTTCTGTCTGCCTTACAATACCCTCGTTGATTTCGTCAATCGCCTGGGTAATATTTGCGGAATAATCCTGCATAACATTGGAAGCCTGTCTCACTTCCTGCGCCGATGCCTCCAAATTCTCCGTAGCGCCACTTACCTTCTGCACCAGCTTTTTATTATTGCTAATCATGTTATTTGCCACAACCGCCAGATTATTGAACTCGTCACGGCCTTTCACCTTTACGTGGGTGGTCAGATTACCCTCTGCCACTTCTTCTAACTTGCCGGAAATGCGCTGCATATTCTTCTGGATGCCTGTGGTGATAATCAGTCCGATAAGTGCTGCCACAATCACTGCCACAATCACCACTGCATATGTAATCTGGCGAATGGATTCTGCCTGTCCCGTTACTACTTTCATGGGAACTAACGCACACACAGCAGCTCCCGTTTCCTCGCTTTTACTGTAAAGGAACAGATAATCGCCGCCCTGGAATTTCACTTCCTTTAAGCCTTCGGCTTCCTCTAAATTCTGATAAAAATCCTGTCCGAAGAATACAGACTGTCCTTCCTCTAATACGCTTTCCTGACCCTCCGGCAGATTTTCACAGATAATCTCCCTTCCGCCTTCCGTCACAAAGCCCATGATACTGCCTTCTCCCATGTCAAGCCCGCTTAAGAAATTCCGGATAGCGGAGGAACTGATATCAATCACCACATATCCCTTTCCCGTCTGGGGAGAGGTCTGGTAGGACAGAATATAATCCTCCTTCTTTAAGCCGAAGGTTTCATCCAATACGGTATGGGTGTCAATCCATTCGGGAGCTTTTTTCCCGTCTGCTGACAGCGCCATCATTTCCTCGTCATAAGCTGTGTAAATTCCCTTTTTATCATTCGTCCCCACGGTACTGAACATCTGAAGGTCTTCCTTCGTTACAATGAAAATGTTGCTGATAAATTCATTCGCCACCTGGGAAGCACGCATATCGGAACTGATACTGCTGATTACCGCTTTTCTCTCCACCGGGTCTACCTCATAAAGTCCCATCAGATATTTTCCCAAATCGGAATCAAAGGCATACTTCAACGCCTCCGCTGAAATAAAGGAATTGCTCACGTCAATATAATCGCTTGCCATACGAATGGTCTGCTGGCTGGATTCACGGAATGTGGAATTCATGCCATCCGCCGCTTTCTCATAGGAAAAGAAGCCTACAAAAATCAAAAACAGAATCGGTACGACAAAACAGGCAAATATCTTTGTCCGGATGCCGAAAAGCATAGAGCTCTTTTTCCCCTGCTTCTTCTGCTTTACTGCCTTTGCCGCCTTCGGCTGCTTTTGTACCTTTAAATTCTTATTTTTCTGCGCCTCTCTGGTCATGTTTCTACCCCCTGTGGCTTACTGTAAATGCCATTACATACTTATGTTTAGCATACCACAAAACTGGGAAATAAAAAAGGCATTTTTTGTGAATATTTTTCATTTTTTGCCAAAAAATTTTAAAATTTTTCAGGCGGCAATATCCTTCCTGCAATAGTGGGTCGCCGCTGCCAGAAGTGCAAAGAAAATCACCGCCCCTCCGATTCCCGTCAGTTTCATTTCCACCTCTCCCGCAGTAAAAATATCCGGCGCATTTGCATAGTAAAAAGGGGTGATATATTTTACTTTTTCCAACGCCGGAAGAATACGGCACATCATATCTGCCGCAAACAGAACAATGGTAATGCCAAGCCCCGCTCCCATCTGTATTCTTTTGGAAAATGACGACAGCAGAAAACAGATTGTCCCGATTTCTAACAGCATAAGAAACTGCACGCCATGGAACAGAAGCATTTCCCTCCATAAAATCTCCTCCCCCATCACCGCAAAGCCGATAAAATAGCAGCCCACGCAAATGACATGAAAAAGAAAAATATTAGAAACCAGCGCTCCATATTTTACCAGAAAAATACGGTTTCTGCTGATGGGAAAGGTATTTAAAAATTCAGCGGTATGCCCCGCCTCCTCCTTCGACAAAAGCCCGCTGCCCAGAATGGCGGCAAACATCGCTCCACCCAGCCCGTGCATCATAGCCACCTCCGTGGCATAAAATCCCATCAAAGTGGCAATGCTCATTTTATCCATGCCAAGCGCCGCCGACATAGCACCTAAATCCGAGTATACCTCTGCCATTCCCTGCAGAGATTCCTCTAAACTGCTGTACAGCAGAATACAGCCTAAACACAAGCCTCCCACACAGATTGTCCATATCACAAGGCTTTTTACATTCATTTTCATTTCATGAAAATACAGTACCATTCCATTTCCCCTCTTTCTCATCATCCGCCGGCTCCATGCTTTTCCTGTCGGCATTTCTCTTCACGCAGCAGACCTTTTTATTCATAATAGTGCATAAAAATCTCATCCAGCTCCGGCTCTTCTATCAGGATATCCTCAATGTTATGCCCTGCAAAACCTGCGAAAAGCTCATTGAGATTCCCCTGGTATACAAAGCTTTCCTCTTCGCCGTCCTTTACCAGATGAATCCGCTTTGCACTGGTTTTTGTCAGATTTTCCACCGTATCGGTGCGGACTAACGTCCCCTCCCGGATAATCGCCGCATTGCGACAGTATTTTTTGATTTCCGACAACACATGGGAGGACAAAAAGCAGGTAGTCCCCTGTCTGTTGTATTCCAATACCAGCTTAAAAAATTCTGCCTGCATCAACGGGTCTAAACCGCTGGTGGGCTCGTCAAAGATGAAAAGCCCCGGCTTATGCTGCATGGCGCACACAATGCTGACCTTCTTCCGGTTTCCTAAGGACAGTTCTTCTATCTTCTTCTTCGTGTCTACCGCTAACCTTTCACAGAGCATCTCCGCCTCTTTTCTACAGTCTAATCCCCGCAGAGCCGCCGCAAAACGAATCACCTCTTCCACCTTCATGGAAGGATAAAACATCGCCTCCGAAGGCATGTAACCGATATTTCTCAAAATTTCCGTGTGGTTTTTCCCTGCTGTTTTCCCGAAAATCTCCACCTCCCCACGGTCAATCCCTATCAACCCCAGAATGCTCCGTATCGTGGT
>JAGAIK010000514.1 GCA_017626625.1 Roseburia sp. | reverse complement strand
CCAGTCGGAACGAATACAGCAGACACTCCTTCACCATCATTCCCGCTTCCCCGTAAATCCGGTTCAGCGCTTCTCCATACAGCCGTAACTGCGCCGCATATCTGTCCAACAATTCCTGTCCGGTGTCCACGCGGTCCGTCTTATAGTCCAGCACTACAATCCCGTCCTCTTCTATCCAGAAAACATCAATAATTCCCTGAATCAACGTCAAATCCTCTTTTTCCATACCAACTACAGAAACCTCTTCATCAACAGCACCTGCGTCAGCAACAATGCCGTCCGCGATTTTCCCGGCGGCAGCAGGACTTTCCTCCCCAAATCCGAAAGCGGCAAGCTCCGCAGCGGTAAATCCCATCACAAAAGGCTTTTCCCGGTAAAGCCTTCCCCCCTCTTCCGCCGCTTTCATACGCCCTCCAATCCCAGAGGACACAAAATTTTCCACCAGGGACACCTTCACTAAATCCTTCATATTCTCCGTGATTTTCCCCTGTGCAAGCATGTCCTCTATCTGGCGGGCAGCGGTGTCCTCTGCGGAAAAGCGGTAGCATTCCATGACACGGTGCACCGCAGTTCCCCGGAGGGCGCCCTGATTGGCGTCCTCCTCCTTTGCTTCCCGTTGTCTGACAAATTCCGGGATATAGGGGACAATTTCCTCGCTTTTAAAAACGGGTGTGGTATCATCTTCCTCCCGCTGCATCATTTCCCGCATGGCACGGTGCTTTAACTCTGATACGGAGTACTTATTTTTTCTTGTGATATCTTCTTTGTGCGCATAAACCTTAGCAAAGCTTTGGGAAAATTCTTCTACCTTTTTACGGTCGGCGGCTGCGATTTCCCGCAGGCAGTCCTCTTTTTCCTGCTGTCTTTTTATCCTGCTGCCAAGTTCTTCCACCACCAGCTCTGCCGGGTTTACCAGGGTAACGGGATATTTGTCCCCGTAGGATAACACAGCGGGAAGCACCCAGTCAAGATAGCCTGCTGCCCCCTCCCTGGCAAGGTAGGATAAAGTTCCCTCCGGCTCTGCCAAAAGCACGTAAGATAAAAGCGCTTCCTCTGCGTCCTTTTTCATTCCGGTCAAAATTAGCTTTTCTTTGGCACGGGTCAATGCCACATAGAGGACACGGAGTTCCTCTCCGAGATTTTCCAAATCTATCTGTTTAGCAATCGCCTTTTTGGCGATGGTGGGGGATTTGGTTCGTTTTTTGCCGTCCATGCAGTCTAAGCCCAAGCCTAATTCCGGATGCAGAACCATTTTACTTCTGGTGTCCTGCTTGTTAAAATTCTTCCCCATTCCCGCCACAAATACCACGGGAAATTCCAGTCCCTTGCTTTTGTGGATACTCATAATCCGCACCACGTCCTCGTTTTCGGAGGTCAGGTCCGCCTCACCGAAATCCACATCGTATTTCTGTAACTCATCAATATAACGGACGAAGTGGAACAGTCCCTTGTAGCTGGTGTTTTCGTCGGCGATGGCTGTTTCCACCAGCATTTCCAAATTTGCCTTCCGGCGGGCTCCGGCGGGCATTGCGGCGGCGTAATCTCCGTAGCCTGTTTCTTTTAACAGCAGCTCTATCAGCTCATGGATAGGGGTATCCGGCACCAATGCCCGGAGTTTCCGGTAGGTGCGGTAAAAATCCGCCAGCTTCTTCTCCAATGGATTTAAGGGCTCTCTTCCCGCCTTTT
>JAGAIK010000513.1 GCA_017626625.1 Roseburia sp. | reverse complement strand
TTATAATTCCCATAGCGGAATCTGGACAGGGAGGTGCTTCTCTGCAAGCCCTCGATAATCCAGAGCTGGGTGGTGTCTTCCCTCTGTTCCTCCCCTAAAATAATGGGCGGAATATAGTCGTCCTTTAACACCGTAACCATCAGTTCATTCACCATGTTATTGTCCCACTGACCGGATAATCTCTGCACGTCCTGGTCAGAGCGTATGCTTTCGTTTGCCATTTTTTTCAGATAAGTCTCCAATGGATAAGTCTGCCGTCTCGGCTTCCTTGCCATGCTGTTCCCTCCCCTCGTTCTGGTACACCGGTAAATAGTTACAATAGTATCTTTATATTTTCATAAGCGTGCAATGCCGCCATCTGACTGCTATATTCTCCGGGCTTCATGTGCAGCATGTTCTGAATCTCCACCGGTTTATAGCCCTCCGCTAAAAACACCGCTATCCTGCGCTGCGTCTTAGAAAGCCTGTCTAAATATGCCTTCGCCTTAGCTCCCATTTGCTCGTCCTCCCGAAAAACCTCCCGGTACAAATCAAACTCTGACACCAGGGTATCCCCCACGGTCATAGTACTCTCTTCCCCCACAGGCGTATCCAGGGAAACGGCAGTCTGTTCCGCCCGCCGCTTCTCCCTGTTCCTTCTTGTCATCTCCGTTTTCATCCTTTTTAAAAGGCAGGAATACACGTAGCCGTCGGGACTCCGGGAAGCATCAAAGGAGACATAAATTTGCGCCATCACCTCATTTGCCACGGAGTAGAAATCATCTCTGTCCATCTCCGAGATGCCCCCGAACCGGAGCAAAATCCGGTCTACCATGCCGCGAAGCTTTTCCGCATCATTTTCATAATAGTCTGCCAAAAACCGTTCTGTTTCCATAGTATTATCCCCTTTTCATTACTTACAGAATTGCGAACTTATGTTCGTTTTTACAAAGTATAATACTTCTAACTCTGTTTGTCAATATTTTTTCGAACCTGTGTTCGTTTTTAGTAAATTTCAAAATCAAACGGAGAAATAAGAGTTGTAACAAACATTTTATCCCACAAATTTTTGATAAAAGGAGATTACAGCTCATGATAAAAACAACATTGCTTTCCACAAACAGAACCTACGGGGGAAAAATCTATCCCTCCGATTTCAACACCGATTATGAAGGTACAAGAAACATTGCGACAAGAATCCTGTGCGACCTTGCCTTTGACGAACAGTGCAGACGCAACGCCGTCTCAAGAGACAACAGAAAGGAGCAGTAGAAACCATGGCAAAACAGCAATCCTGTCACAAATTTATTTACAAATTACACAGCAAACGCCTGAAACAGGCAAAATGGAATTTAACCCTTCCCCTTTCCACTGCCATGAAAAACAGCAACGACATTGTGGCGTTAAACGACAGCCAGCTTCTCCGTTGGATTTGCGAATTAAACGGAAAAGAAAATCTCGATGAGGAAGTCACCCGCTTAAAATCAGAGATTAAAAAACGGAAAAAACTGCCCTCGGACCGGGAAAACAGACGGAAAATCAAAGCCCTCTACCAGGAGCTTTACTCCCTGCAGTACCAAAAAGATTATTTCTGCATGATTATGGATTCCGACAAGGACTACGACCGGGCAAATGAAGGATTTCAAATAAACGGCTGCACCTACCACAGGCTGTTAGGCACCAACGGTGGCATCAAAAAATCCACCATCACCTATCTCAGCGACGACCTGTATGAGGAGATTGTCAAACGGATGGAAAACGGCAGAAACCTGGAAATGCCCCTGATTCCCGCCAAACTAGAAGCCTACCGCGCCCTGATATGCAGCGGCTCCACCCCCGTCACCATGCCCCGTATCCTGATTGTGAAAGACTGCTTTGTCACATTCCGGGAGGATGTACTGAAAATCAGCGATGACTGCGGCGAAGAACCGGAACTTACCTTTGAGTCAGACTGCGAAATCGAATACTGCGATTCCGACGGCTACGGTTTTATGTCGCCGGATTACTCCCGCAGAATCTACCGGGATTTATACGGAGAAAATGCAGAGGACGCCACCATTCCCGGTGTCAATACCCGCTACGCCTGGACGAAGGGAATGCTTTTTACTTTCGATTTTGTGGAATTTGCCAGACAAATCAACCATGGAAACTACCTCGCAGAGGACGCCTGGGGAACCCTGCGGGACGTCCGGGAATACGACGTGATTCTCACTACCTCCATGGTCAAGCTCTGGGACTCCTATGACAGTTTAGAGCATTACCTTGCGTGCTGTAACGAAAACCACTACCAGTTTTCCGTGGCAAAAACCATGCCGCAGAAATTAGAGCATGTGCGGAATTTCAACTACCAGTTTTTACAGACCTATGAGCTTACGGACGAAGAACTGCGGGCGCTCTGCCAGCCCACCATGGAGGAAATCTCCGATGTTTTAGGGGGCGATTACCGGAAAACCATCGTCTTTCTGAAAGGAATGTTCCTAAATGAAGAAAATGCCGACAAGGGCGGGGACGATTTCATCAAAGCCATCATGATTGAGCCCCGTATGCTCCTTGACCCTTATGTTTTAGAAAAAGTGCACCGCATGATAAAAAAACGGATTTCCATGGCGGCAAAGGGCTCCATTAAAATAAACGGAAACTTCGCCGTGGTGTCCGGCGATTTATACGCCCTCGCCCAGTCTGTATTCGGGCTGCCCGTCACCGGACTTTTAAAAGCCGGGGAGGTTTATCATAAATACTGGATTGACAAAAATGTGGAGGAAATCGCCCTGTTCCGTGCGCCCATGACCTGCCACAATAACATCCGCCGCCGGAAAGTCGTACATGATGCCGCCATGGATTTCTGGTATCAGTACCAGACCACCGGAATCGTTTTAAACGCCCACGACACCACCTGTGACGCCTTGAACGGTGCAGACAAGGATTCCGACACCTTTTTTACCACCGATAACGAAATTATCATAAGAAACACCAGAAATTCCCCCACCATCGAATGCCTCCAGCGCAAAGCAAAAAAGATTGTTCCCACCGAGGCAGACATGGTCGCCGCAAATAAACTTGCCTTCGGCGATGAAATCGGCACCACCACAAACCGGATTACCGCCATGATAGAACGACAGGCCGCTTTTCCAAAAGATAGCGAGGAATACCGAATGCTAGACTACCGCATTAAATGCGGGCAGCATTATCAGCAAACCTCCATCGACAAGGCAAAGGGCATTGTTTCAAATCCCATGCCCAGATACTGGTCTGACAGATCCGCCTGCCAAAAGCTGCCAGAGGAAACGGCGGAGCAAAAGCATTTTAAGGAGCTTTGCCTGAACATCGCGGCAGAAAAAAAGCCTTATTTTATGAAATATATTTATCCCGACTTAAACACCGAATGCAGAAACTATCAGAAAAATGCCAACAGCAAATGTATCCGGGAATTTAAAATTTCCCTATCCAAGCTGATAAAAAAAGAGCACAAAACAAAAGAGGAACAGGATTTTTTAGCCTTCTATGAAAAATTTATGCCTGTAGGCACCAATCCCTGTACCGTAAACCGGGTCTGCCTGTTATTTGAGGAAGCCTTCGGGGATTTCCCAAATCGCAACGCAAAAAAGCAGTCCTTTGATACCGGGCTTTTGAAATCCGGCGTTTCCTATTCCAAAAGCGACTATAAAAAAATTGCGGAACTGAAAAAAGAATACGACGCCGCCGTTGCCTGTTACCAGAAACTTTCCCATAAACAGCGCTTCGATAAAGAGGAGGCGGCAGCCAGCCGGGAAATGATGCGTCTGCATTTCAAATCCCTCTGCGAAGAAATCTGCCCCAACGAGGACGCCCTCTGCGACATTCTCATTGACCTTTGCTGCACTTTGGGCAAATCCAGGCAGTTCGTCTGGGACATCTGCGGGGACGTTATCATACGGCATTTATTAGAAAAAAACGATTACACCCTCCACTATCCCCTGCGTGTGGATTCCCAGGGAGAATTTGAATTTGGAGGCGAACAGTTTATCATGCAGACCAAAAAAGAAAGGTAATATTACTATGAAAATTATTTTAAACGAACGCAATTATGTAACAGAGATTCTCTCCGAGGAAAACAGCGAGATAAAAAAAGTTTCTTCCTTTTTAAGGCTGTACGCCCGCTATCTTTATCACGAAAAGGGGTTGCGGAAAACCGGAATCAAAAAGGAACTGGATGCCTTTATGGAAAAACGCCAGCCCGGCTACCGCCCCGCCGACTGGCAGGATATCTTGGAACGTTACGCCGCAGGGGCGGGAAAATATCCCCTCTGCAACTGTGACGGCATCTGGGTGACGGAAAAAGAATTAGATACCATTCAACAGCTTCAAAATAAAGTGCTGGAACGTCTTGCCTTTACCCTCTTATGTCTGGCGAAATTCGGAAACTTCAAAAATCCCGAAAACCACAACTGGGTCACCTGCAGCAACAGTGAAATTTATTCCATGGCATGTATCACCGCCTCTGCCTTTGAAAAAGACCGGAAGCTTTCCGTCTTAAAAGACCTTGGGCTTATCGCCTACGCCAAAAAAGTAAACAGTCTCAGCCTGCAGGTTTTATTTTTAGAGGAAGAATCCGCCCCCGCCCTATGGATATCCGATTTCCGCAAGCTGGGGTACGAATGGAATTTATATAAGGGAGAGCCTTATCTACGTTGCGCCTCCTGCGGCATTCTTGTAAAAAGGGATTCCAACCGGAAAAAATACTGCAAAGACTGCGCTAAAATAAGCACCGCCCGCTCTAAATTTTTATGGGATATGGAGCACCGGAATGCAAAATCCGAATTTTAGAACGTACGTTCTATCCCGTCTGAAAGCCTTGATTTTACAGGGCTTTCAGACTTTTTCTTTTCCAAACTGCATTTTTTCTATATGGATATCCAAAGTTTCCTGTATGTGAAACATTTCATTCTTCTCTTTTTTCGCATGTCGCTGCTCTTGTGATATGCTGCGTCACTCTCCCTGTGACGCCGGGGCATATAAAAATGCCCCTTTTTCCTTTCAAAAAATTTAAACCACGGAAAGCAGGTGCTATGTTATGAAACCCGATTATTTTGATTTAATATCCCCCTCGCCTATCTTATTGCCGGGTGTGGGCGGCGTCCTTTCTCCCACCTTAAAGGATATTTCCACGTTGGGTATCCATACCTATCACTATTATCTTTCCGTCCTGTCCATGGATGTAAAAACTTATTTTTCCATGCTGCCAAATCCGGAACCACGCACTTTCCCTTCCGAGGAAGAACTTTCCCGCTTGAGTATGTTCGATTTGCTGACGCTTCAGCCCTCTTCCGCCGCTTTCCTGGCAGAAATCCTTAATTTCTTTTTAAAAGAAGATGTTTCCTTTTCCGGGGAAAATGGCTGTTTTCTTGTGAACGCGAAGGAGGCATACCAGACAGGAAATGCTGCGACGGCACTTACGGGCACTGTCCCCTCAAAATGCTGCCTGGAAAATCTGCCCACCGGGAAAATTACGGAGCCGGTTGGGAGCAATGGCAGCCCGGAAAAACAGCCCACGGGCAGAATCACCCGGGAAAATTACGAAGCGCTGTGCAGCCTTATCTGCCGCAGAAATAATGTGCGTTTCCAAAAGGAAGTACCCTTATCCGGCGTAAAAAGTAAAAAAGCCCGGGAAATTATGAAAAAACTGAAAAAAGGGCGTGCGGAAAAAGCAAAATCCGGCAAAAAAACAGATACCTCAACGGAGCTTGGCAACATCATTTCCGCCGTAGCCAACAGGCATCCCTCCCTGAACCCTGTCAACATCTGGGAACTCACTGTTTTTCAGCTTTGGGATTCCTTTTTCCGCCTCTCAAACAATCAGATTTACAACATCGAATCCATGAGCGTGGCGGCGTGGGGAAATAAAGACAACCATTTCGACGCCGCCGGCTGGTTCAAACCACTGGATTTAAGTAATGAAGATTTTTTCTAAATCTTTGTTATTTTATCAAATCATAGAAAAAAATTTTATTAAACGGAGGATTTTATTATGTCTAATTCCAACATGGCAAACCGTGAAGTTTGCGACCTTATTTTCGTAGATTATTCTACCAAAAAACCTTTCTTAAACCTGGATTTCGCCAATGTGACCACCACCGAATTAACCGGTGAATCCGTCTTTGCTTACGGCGGAAAAGGCCATCCGAAGAAAGTGCAGTTCGCCGGAGAAAAAGGCGGAACTATGACCATCGAAACACAGATGCAGACGGTAAAATTATGGCAGTTAATTACCGGCGGTGAGACAAGCGCAGCCGCAAAATTTGTAACCAGAACAGAGACAACCGTTGATGCGGACGGAACAGGCATTGCCCTTTCCGATGTTCCTGTTGCAGGTACTGTTGTGGTATATGCGGCGGGAGATGACTGTGGTACAGAGCTTACCTGTACTGTTGCCGATAAGAGCATCACGCTCGACAGCGCATTAGATGCAGGCGCAGCCGTTATCGTTTACTACATGAAAGAGGTTACGGAGGGTGTTACAAGAATCAACATCAAATCCACCAGCTTCCCGAAAAACTTTACGGTTTACGGCGATACGGTGATGAAAACAGAGGATGATGAGATTCTTCCTTACAAGCTGACCGCCTACAAAGTGGCTCCGCAGTCTAACCTGTCCTTAAGCTTCTCTAATTCCGGAGACCCTGGAACAATTACGATTACCTGCGATTTGATGGCGGATAAGGATGAAAATATTCTTGACCTGATTCTTATTGAAGAGTAAGAATGCCGGCGGAGAGCAGAGTTCTGCTCTCCGTTTTTTTTCGGTCTAAAAAGGAGGACCTATGGATATTTCTTTTTTAAATGAATTTATGGTACCCATTGTGGCGGGAATCTGCCTGTGTGTCGGGTATGTATTGAAAAATATTGTTCCGACAGAGAAAATTAACCGCTTTATCCCGCTTATCATGGGTGTTTTAGGTGTGGCTTTGAATGGGTGGATTCAGGGAACTTTTTCCGCAGAAATCCTGTTAGGAGGACTTTTCAGCGGACTGTCCTCCACCGGGCTGCACCAGATTTTTAAACAGATGATGGAACAACCGTCAAATTAATTTTAAAGGAGGATTTTTTATGGTTATCAATGTACATGCCGGGCACAATCCCGATGGGAAAACCGCCTGTGGGGCTGTGGGACTTATCAGAGAGTCCACGGAAGCCAGAGCGGTAAAAGACAGAGTGGTTTCCCTGTTGAAAAAACAGGGACATACGGTTTACGACTGCACCGTTTCCGACGGTGTCAGCCAGGGAGATGTGCTATCTAAAATTGTGAAAAAATGCAACGCCCACAAGGCAGATTTGGATTTGTCTATCCATTTTAATGCGGGGCGCAATGACTATGCCGGCGACGGTTCTGTGGGCGGGACGGAAGTGTGGATTTATAATTCCGCTTCCAAGGCAAAGGAGACGGCGGAACAGGTCTGCAATAAAATTGCTGCGCTTGGTTTCCGCAACAGAGGGGTGAAAACCAGCTCCGATTTATATGTTCTCCGAAAAACCACAGCTCCCGCACTATTGGTGGAATGCTGCTTTGTGGATGATGCGGACGATGTGAAATTATATCATGCAGATACTATGGCTGCCGCCATTGCGGATGCCGTTGCCTCATGCGGGGCGGGACATACCGTTGTCTCTGACGCTGCGTCTTCTGCGGTTTCTTCCGTAGAAAATATTTTCCGGGTCAAAGTCACAGATGACGCTTTAAATATCCGTTCCGGTCCCGGAATGCAGTACCGGATTACGGGGTGTATCAAAGACCACGGTGTTTACACTATCACGGAGACTTTCGGGAACTGGGGAAAATTAAAATCCGGAGCGGGATGGATTTCTATTTCCACAAACTATGTGAAGTATCTGTAGGAAAGGGAGTTTTCTTATGAGCAGTACGGATATCGGCACTCTCACTGCCCTTGTTGCATTTATTGGAATTTTTGTGGAAATTTCCCCGCTTAAAATCAATCCCTTAAGCGCTGTGATACAGTGGTTCGGAAATACTTTGAATAAAGACACCAGAAAACAGCTCGCCTCGATTTCACTGAAATTAGAAGAGGTTTCGGAACGAATTGACAAAATTGAACTTAATGATATGCGCTCTGCCATTCTGGATTTTTCCAATTCCTGCATGAATGAACGCAGGCACACGAAGGAAGAGTTTGAGCATGTGATTGATCTGCATACGCAGTATGAGGAGATTATTTCTGAAAAGGGGCTGAAAAACGGGCGGGTTGATTTGGCATTCCGGTATATCAGTGAGTTGTATACGAAGTGCCTGAATGAGAATAGTTTTCTGGACAGTTAGGGGGAAGTTATGGATTTTTCCCTGATAATAAAATACAGGATATAGCCGGGTGTTAGCCTATTGCTATATCCTGTATTTGTAACGAAAACAAAAACTTTACGAAAGGAAATACAAAACTATGAACAGTATTTTTACAAATCTTATCTCAAAACTAAAAGATAATCTTCCGGAACCAAAAAATACTATTTCGAAACTAAAAGATGCTGATACCCTTCTTACCAATATCGGCAAAACAAGCGGCATGACCAAAATCGAATTAAAGGAATTGGGTGACACCGCTTATGATACCGCCAGCAAGTACGGTAAAACTGCCGACACTTACCTCTCCAGTGCCGAATCTATGGCAAAGGCGCACACTGAAAATGTCAAAGCTATGGCGGAATTATCACTACTGGCACAGTCCGCAGGGAATATTTCCTCTGATGTGGCAGACAACTATCTG
>JAGAIK010000045.1 GCA_017626625.1 Roseburia sp. | reverse complement strand
ACAGGTAGACCCTGTCCGGGCGTATCTGATTTATCCGGGCATCCTGTTTGTGGGGATTGCGGCAGCGGCAGTGTTTGCCACCGGAAGCGTAAAGAGAATAAATACCAGTGATATGAAGATTGCAGAATAAGGTGTGAAACTCGGACAGGGAGAAAAAAGCTTAAGCAGGATTCTGGGAGACATACACGCAAGAATTAGGAGGATATTATGAACGCATTAAAAGCAACAGATTTATGTAAGACATACATTGTGAATAAACGACAGAATAATGTACTTAGAAATGTAAATTTAACCATTGAAGAGGGAGAAATGGTGGGTATTATGGGACCTTCCGGTTCGGGAAAGACCACACTGCTCTACACCGTCAGCGGAATGGATAACGCCACTGCGGGAAATATCCGGTTCTTCGGGGAGGAAATCACCGGGCTGTCCGCAAACCAAATCAGCGACATGCGGTTAAAGAAAATGGGTTTTGTGTTCCAGCAGATGTATATGCTGAAAAATCTCTCTATTTATGATAACATTGTGTTGCCGGCATATCAGTCCGCAGCGGGGAAAGCCCAGCGGAAAGAGATTAACGAGAGGGCGAAAGTCCTGATGGCAAAGCTGGGAATTAGTGAAGTTGCGGACAACGATATCAGTGAGGTTTCCGGTGGGCAGCTCCAGCGTGCCTGTATTGCGAGAAGCATGATAAATAACCCGAAAATCATTTTCGCAGACGAGCCGACAGGAGCCTTAAACAAGCAAAATTCAGAAGAGGTTATGAAGGAGCTGAACAAATTGAACGAGGAAGGGACCACCATTATGATGGTGACCCATGATGTAAAGGTAGCCTCCCGGTGCGAGCGGGTATTTTACATCGAGGACGGCAATATCCGTGATGAAATGCAGTTGGGGAAATATGCGGAGAAAAACGCAAGGGAGCGGGAGAAAGAACTGAATAACTGGCTGATGCGGCTCGGCTGGTAGCATGAGAAGAAACACTAAGACAGTGTGCCATTGGACACACTGCCGAAGTGTTTCTAAGCCTCATACGGAAGAAAGGACAAATCATGTACGACATTCTCATGGTAGAAGATGAAACTGAATTAGCGGAACTGCTGGAAATTTATATGGAGAAGGCGGGATATACGGTGGGCAGGGCGGCTTCCGGGGAGGAATCGATAGCCCTGCTGCAGGAAGAGGGCGCAAAATTGCTGCTTTTGGACATTACGTTGCCGGGGATGGATGGGTTTGCGGTGTGCAGCACGGTGCGGAAAAGCGGCAGTATGCCGATTTTAATCATCAGCGCCAGAGTGGGAAAGGAAGATAAGCTGAACGGGTTTCTGCTGGGGGCGGACGATTATATCGAAAAGCCGGTGGACCCGGATTTGCTGGCGGCGAAAATCCGCTCCCTGCTGGCACGCTCCTATGGTACCTTTGCCAAAAAGGAGCTGATGGTTTCCGGCGACATTACCATTGATAAGAATGCCCGCAAGGTCTATAAAAATGGTGTGCAGGTGGAGATGAACGTCAAGGAATATGAGCTTTTGCTGCTCTTAGCGGAAAATCCGGGAAAGACCCTGGATAAAAATTTCCTGTTTAACCGTATCTGGGGCGCCGACAGCTTCAGCGAGAACCAGACGCTGACGGTGCATATTAAAATGCTCCGGGACAAGATTGAGGATAATCCCAGGAAACCGACCCATATCAAGACGGTCTGGGGAGTAGGGTACTGTTATGAAGAAATATAATGCACTCATAGGAGCTTCCGTTCTTTTCTACGGAGTACTTGCCCTTTTGCTGTTCCTGCTCCTGCTGCACCGGGAGCAGGAACAGGGACAGTTTTATAAGGTGGAAATCAACCGCATTCTGGCAGAAATAGAAACGCCGGAGGACATAGAAACCATAGATTTGACGCCCTACGGGAATATCCGGGCGGTTTCCTATCTTCCGGCGGCAGAGCAGAAACGGAGTGTGGCAGAGGCTTTTTATCAGGGAGAAAACGGAAGGAAAAGCATGATTTATCCCCTTTTTGCAGGGGAAAATATCGAGGGCTGGCTGCGGTTCGATTATGAGGAGAATGCCTCTGCCTTTCGGACGTTTTTTCTTGCGGAGGGAGCGCTGCTTTTGTCCGGGCTGTTTTTGCTTGCGGTTTTATTTTATTTGAGGGGACAACTCATCAAACCTTTTCACCGGATGCAGGCGATGACCTACGAACTGTCCAAGGGAAATCTGCAGGGAGAGATAAAGGAAGAAAAAAGCCGCTACTTCGGAAAATTTTTATGGGGAATCGGTGAATTGAAGGACGCCCTCTATGTCAGCCGCAAGCGGGAGCTGGAATTGCAGAAGGAGAAAAAATTATTGCTGCTTTCCTTATCCCACGATATCAAAACCCCTCTGAACATGATAAAGCTGTACGGAAAAGCCTTAGAGGACGGCATTTATGCCACCAATGCGGAACAGCAGAAGGTGTACCGCCAGATAGGGGAGAAGGCAGACCAGATTGAAACTTATGTCGGGGAAATTTTAAAGGCATCGAGAGAGGATATTCTTCACATTGAGGTGGAACAGGGGGAATTTTACATAAAAGATGTGTTAGGGCGCGTGGAGCGGGTTTACAGGGAAAAATGTGCCATCAGAAAGTGCAGTCTCACCATAGGAGAAGTGGCAAACCGCCTGTTCCGGGGCGATGCAAACCGTCTGTTTGAGGTTTTTGAAAATATTTTTGAAAATGCCTTTAAATACGGAGACGGGCGCAGAATAGAGATTACCTTTTATGAGGAGGAATACTGCCAGCTTATCCGGGTATTTAATACCGGGGAGCCGGTGACGGAAAAGGAGTTTGTACATTTATTCGACAGCTTTTTCCGGGGAGAAAATACCAGGGGACAGCAGGGAAACGGTCTGGGACTCTATATCTGCCGGGAAATTATGAACCGGATGGGCGGTGAGATTTTTGCGGAGCGGGAGGAGGACGGAATGGCGTTTGTGGTGGTGCTGCCCCTGTGGCAGCCGGAGGAATAGATAGAATGACGAAAAATGTTCGAAACAGGCAGGGATACCTGGTAAAAACTGATATATCATATTTTTCTTGCATTTTCAACAGTAATGTGTTAAAGTAGGTTCAACGCAAGGGAGCGCTTAAAAGGTGCTCCCTTGCGTTATTTTATTTTAAGTAGCAGGAGGAGAAATTTATGAAAAAATCAAAAGCAGTATTAGCAGTTCTAACGGCTTCTGCCTTGGTGCTCGGAACGGCAGGCTGTGGCGGTTCAAATGCGGCTGACACATCAGCTTCGTCTGAAGCGCAGACAGCAGGCGCAGAAGGAGCGGCAGCAGGTGCAGAAGGAGCAGCAGCCGGGGAGACGTCTTCGTCTGATTTGAACGTTATGATTGAGACGCCTGTGGAATCTCTTGACCCGCAGGTGGCGCAGGATGGTACCTCCTTTGAGGTAATCGCAGATTTTACCGATGGTTTGATGCAGATGGATGCAGACGGACAGGCGGTTCCGGCAATCGCAGAAAGCTATGACATATCGGAGGACGGTCTTACTTACACTTTCCATATCCGCAGCGATGCCGTGTGGAGCAATGGTACTCCGGTGACGGCAGCGGACTTTGTATTTGCATGGCAGAGGGCGGTGGACCCGGATGTGGCTTCTGAGTATTCTTATATGTTAAGCGATATCGGTCAGGTAAAAAATGCCTCTGAGATTATCGCAGGAGAGATGGATAAGAGTGAGCTTGGCGTGACTGCCGTTGACGAGACTACTCTTCAGGTAGAATTAAACGTTCCGGTCAGCTATTTCTTATCGCTGATGTATTTCCCGACCTTCTATCCGGTCAACGAGGAATTTTTCAATACCTGTGCGGATACCTTTGCCACCAGCCCGGAGACAACTCTTTCTAACGGCGCTTTCGTCCTTGACAGCTACGAGCCGGCTGCAACGGCATTTCACTTGGCAAAAAATGCGGATTACTATGATGCAGATGAAATTCAGTTATCCGGTCTGAGCTATCAGGTGATTCAGGATTCACAGCAGGCGCTTATGAGTTACCAGACAGGAGCTCTCGACACCACTCTGATAAACGGAGAACAGGTAGACCAGGTAAAAGATGACTCTGAATTTTTATCCGTGGGTGCAGGCTATCTGTGGTATGTAGCTCCGAATGTGGGAAATGTACCGGAGCTTGCAAACTTGAATGTCCGTATGGCAATGACAATGGCGATTGACCGTGACGCCATCACCAATGATGTATTAAAGGACGGTTCCGCTCCTACCTATACCGCAGTTCCCATGCAGTTTGCCGCAGGACCGGACGGTTCCGATTTCTCTGAGGACCAGACAAAATACGCAGAGGTTTGTGCTTACGATGCGGCAGCGGCAGCAGATTACTGGACCAAAGGCTTAGAAGAGCTTGGTATTACAGAGCTTACCCTTGATATGGTAGTGGACGCAGATGACGCACCCCAGAAGGTGGCGCAGGTCTTAAAAGAGCAGTGGGAGACCACCCTTCCGGGACTTACGGTAAATCTGGTTGTTGAGCCGAAGAAACAGAGATTACAGGATATGCAGGAAGGAAACTTCCAGTTGGGACTGACCCGCTGGGGACCGGACTATGCAGACCCCATGACTTATCTTGGAATGTGGGTGACTGACAACTCCAACAACTACGGTTTCTGGAGTAATGCAGAATACGATGCCATCATTGCGGAATGTACCACAGGGGACCTTTGCACAGACGCTGAGGGACGCTGGGCGAGATTGTATGATGCAGAGCAGATTGTACTGGAAGAAGCAGTTATCTTCCCGCTTTATACACAGTGTAATGCAGAGATGCTTTCTACAAAGGTAACAGGTGTGGAATATCATCCGGTTGCTTTAAACCGTGTATATAAAAATGCGGTAAAGACAGAATAGTATGACCTAAAAATCCGCCGCACTGAAGTGTCAAACTTTAGTGCGGCTTTTTCTGCACGATTGATAAATGAGTACTAACTAGGAGGGAAGCCTGTGAAAAAGTATACGTTGAAAAGAATTATTACTTCTCTGTTTAACCTGCTGGCGATTTTACTTGTCCTGTTTATTTTTATGCAGTT
>JAGAIK010000512.1 GCA_017626625.1 Roseburia sp. | reverse complement strand
GATGTGGAAATTATACAGGTGCTGTATGCAGGGTACGCTTACCAGCAGGAAAAATACGGTCCCATGATTACCGGAATTGACGATTATGAAGTGCCGCTTATCGATATGTTTTTATTCCTCTATGACCAGTATCAGGAGGGATATGTACAGTTAGATGAGGAAATGGACGAAAGCCTGACGGAATTATATGATACGCTCCATGACGCCCAGTTGCAGTTGCAGGGAGAAAATTACAGCCGTTTCGTGCTGAGTATTGATAAGCCCACAGAGGGACAGGAAACTTATGATGCCATGGAGGAAATACGGGAACTGGGCGAACAGTATTACGGCAAAGGGAAGGTCGTGTTGGCGGGCAATTCCACCAGTGCCCATGACTTGGAGGAATCCTTTGCCACTGACAATATCATTATCAGCGTCCTGACCGCCCTTTTTGTTATGATAATTTTATTCTTTACCTTCCAGTCTGCGGGACTTCCGGTATTGCTGGTATTGACGATTCAGGGAAGTATCTGGATTAACTTTACCATTCCGGCTATCCAGGGGCAGAATGTATACTTTATCGCTTACCTGATTGTTTCGGCAATTCAGATGGGCGCCACCATTGACTATGCGATTGTAATATCCAGCCGCTACATGCAGTTGAAATATGAGATGCCGTTGAAGGACGCCATTACCACTACACTAAATCAGGCGTTTCCGACAATTTTTACCTCCGGCTCCATTATGACCTGCGCCGGTTTCCTGATTGGAAATATTTCTACCGACGCAACCGTGTCCGCCATGGGTATTGCCCTGGGAAGAGGAACGCTGACCTCCATTATTCTGGTGCTTTTTGTATTGCCGCAGATATTGTTGTTCGGTGACTTTATCATCGAAAAGACAGCTCTTACCATCAAGCTGAAAGGAAATATGCGGGAGAGCAACGGCAGGGTTCGTGTCACCGGGCATGTGCGGGGCTATGTGCAGGGTGAGATTGACGCAGATGTACAGGGTGTATTCCAGGGACAGATGCAGGTTTCCGTAGACACGGTGCTTCCCGGCAGACAGGGACAGATTGAAGAACTAGCCGGGGAAAATGCAGATTCCGACGGACAGATGAAGGAGATAACCGGGGAAAGCGCGAATGCCGGTAGTGGCAGGCAGAAACAGACGGAAGAGGCGAACGACAGCAACACACAGCAGAAGGAGGGAACGCAGGAATGAAAAGGAAGAAAATTGAAAAATTCTTAATGGCGTTGACGCTAAGTACATCTCTTGCAGTCTCTTCCACAGCGGTGTGCTACAGTGCACCGGCAGCAGAGACAGAAGAAGCTGAGACGGAAAGCCAGAGGCAGGAGGATACTACGGACAGCGGGGAGAGTGCCACGGATAGCGGAGAGACAGCGGAAACGGCATCGGAAAATCAGAGCGGGGAAGAAAGCGAAATAATAGAAATCGCAGACACAGCAGATTTTGAGGAACTGGTAGAAAACTGCAAATACGACGGCTGGAGCATGAACAAAACGGTCCGGCTGACGGCTGACCTTGACCTTTCCGGCATGGAATTTTCCGGGCTGGGTTATTTCTGCGGCACCTTTGAGGGAAATAACCATAAAATCGAAAATGTAACGATTGACGTAAAAGGCTCCAATTACGGCTTTTTCCGTTATCTCGGAGAAAATGCGGTGGTGAAGGATTTGCATATCAGCGGAACGGTGGAACTCACCGGAACGCAGGAAAATATCGGAGGACTGGCGGGGGTAAATTACGGTACCGTGACCAACTGCTCCTTTACCGGAAAAATCAGCGGACAGAATGCCGTAGGCGGAATTGCAGGTATCAATAAGGGGACAGGAAAAATTATTGCCAGCAGCAGTGATGCGGAAATCCTTGCCACCAACTATACCGGAGGCATTGCCGGAAAAAATGAGGGGCTTCTCTCCGGCTGCAGCAGCAAAAGCAGCATTAACACGGAGGAATTAGAGCCCACCTTAGACTTAGGAGGCGTGGATATCGGCTCCCTGAACCTGACCCAGAATGTGGTAAACCGTAACGATATGGGAGGGATTGCCGGAACCTCAAACGGCGTCATTACCGGATGCAAAAATGAGGGAACGGTAGGCTATAATCATACGGGCTACAATGTGGGAGGTATCGCCGGAAGCCAGAGCGGCGTGATTTTATCTTCTGTCAATGAGGGTGAAATTTACGGACGGAAGGATGTAGGCGGAATTGTGGGGCAGGCAGAGCCTTATATTGAGTCGGAGTATTTAGAGGATAAAGTAACGGAGACAAAGGAGGATTTGAACCGCTTAAACCAGACCATGCAGGGGATTTCTTCGGCAATCAGCTCCATGTCCAGTAAAAGCAAAAGCTATATCAACAGCCTGACAGACCAGTATACATCCTCCATGCAGAGCTTGTCGGGAAATATAGACGCACTTTCCGATTCCGTAGGGCAGGAGTATCCCCAGGCGCAGGAATATTTAAACAATATTAACAGCGCATTAGGCAGGATAGAACAGTTGATGAATACGGAAGGACCGCTGTCGGAGGAACAGGTAAATGAGATGATTGCGGATTTGGGTGTTATCAGCACCAACCTTTCCTATATTCAGAGTTTCCTGCCGGGGGCGGGACAGTCAGCCCAGGAAATCATTGATAATCTTACGGCGCAGGTACAGTCAGGGGAGCTGCAAAGCAACGTGAGCGATATCGTAAATACCCTGGATTTACAGATACAGTCGCTGCAAAATCAGTTAGGCTCTGCCAGCCAGACCGCAGAGGGCGTGAATGATGAGCTTGGCATTATTAATGACAATGCCGGAAATCTGAACGGGAGTTTTGATTCCTCCGGGCAGTCAGCGGGAAATCTGGTGGACGGTATCTCCGGTCAGATGGCAGATACTAAGGCACAGGAAGATATTAAGGGGCTGGTGGATACCATAGACTCCGGTGTGCAGTCTGTTGTGAGCGGAATAAGCAGTGCCTCTGACCAGTTGAACGATATAGCGGGAAATGCCGGCGACGATATGGAGGTAATTTTAGGGGACGAGGAATACATTGAGGATATCTCTTCCCTGGAAACTGCTGAAAATACCGACGGCGTGGTGAGCGGCTGTGTCAACCGGGGAGAAATCAACGGAGATTTAAATGTGGGCGGCATTGCCGGAACCATGAATGTGGAGTATGACGCAGACCCGGAATTTGATTTGGATTTGACGGAAACCACTGATATTACGCTCCGCTCTAAAGTAAACGGTGTACTGATTCACAACATTAATTATGGGACGGTGACGGCGAAGAAAAACTGCGCCGGAGGCATCGTGGGATTACAGGAGCTGGGCTTCGTCTATGACGGAGAGGGCTACGGTGCAGTCAGCTCCGATTCCGGAAGCTACTTAGGCGGCATTGCCGGAAAAAGCTCCGCCACCATACAAAAGGGCTATGCCATGTGCAATGTCTCCGGTATTGATTATGTGGGCGGCATTGCGGGAAGCGGTTCCGTGATTAAGGAAAGCGTCAGTGTGTCCGGCGTTGAGGCAACCGGTGAGGGGAAAGGCAGCATTGCCGGAATCATGGCGGAAGATGGAAATGGCAGTGGAAATTTCTTTGTCAGCGATGAAACCCATGGTGTGGATGATATCAGCTACCTGGGGGCGGCAGAAAAAATCACTTATGAGGAAGTAATGGCAATGGAGGGCATTCCCTCCGGTTTTAACCAGGTGGACATTACCTTTGAGACGGAGGACGGCGTCCTTGGAGAGCGGAAAGTGGCTTACGGCGGCAGTATTGCATTGTCGGAGCTGCCGGAGGTTCCGGAGAAAGAAGGCTGCTATGTAGAGTGGCAGGAGACGGAGAAATTAGAAAAAATTACAAAAAACATGACAGTCCGTGCGGAATATGTGGACTGGACGGAAAGTGTGGCATCGAAGGAGTGCCTGGAAGATGGAAAACCGATACTCTTAGCAGCAGGAGAGTTTTACGGGGACACGGAGCTTTTGTTGGAAGAGGCTAAGGCTCCGGAGAATCTTGAGAAGGATGAGCAGGCGGTCTATGCCTATACATGGAAGCTGCAAAGCGGACGGGAAAAGGAGTTTGAGAAGCTGGAGATTCATGCAGTTCTGCCGGAGGGAACGGAAAACGCAAAACTTCTGGTGGAACAGGACGGCACATGGGTG